>NZ_JAAGPL010000185.1:0-16869 GCF_017104785.1 Burkholderia sp. Ac-20353
TTCCAGTTGCGGCCCGGGTCGCGATGCAGCGCGACGATCGCGCGGCCGAGCTTCGGCTCGCGCAGCGCCTGCACCCAGCCCGTCGCAGCGCCGCACCCGCACTCGACCCAGCCGCGCACGATGAACGCGGCGACGACATCCGCGAGCCGTGCGAGGATGCCCGCGAAGCCCGCGCGCGCGGTGCAGGACTCGCGCTCCATCGCGTCGAGCATCGGCCGGATCTCCGGATAACGAGCGAGCAGCGTGCCGACGTGCATCACCGGCGGCATCGTCGTGACGAGCGGCTGCATGCTGCCGAGGTCGAGTTCCATGCAGCCGCTGAAGATCAGCGCGTCGTCGGCGTCAGCGGCGGCGCCAGCGCACGCGTGCTTCGCCGTCTCGACTGACGTAACCGAAGCAACCGACGCGACCGACGCGACCGTCGCGCACAGCTTCGCGGCAGCGAAGCCGTCGATCGCGCGGCACGACGCATCCGGATCGGATACGAGCGCATGCACGCCGCCGTGCGGCAGCAGGATCGCGTCGCCGGCTTCGAGCCGCACCGTCGCGCCGTCGGCATCGCGCAGCAGCACGGGCCCGCGTCCGACGAAGTGGAACTGCGCGCGGCCCGGCGCGTTGTCGAAGCGCACGCCGAACGGCCGCGCGACCTGGATGCGGCGGTATTCGACACCGCTCAGGCGCATCCCGAGCAGCAACTCGCTGACGAGGTCGTGCACGGTGTCGGGGGTGGCGGGGGAGAGCGGATCGGCCATCGGTTCCGGACGATTGATCAAGATTTGCGGATTGTATGTCATAGACCGTCCTGATGTCGTCCCTTACGATGCGCTGTCACTGGCACTTTTTCCCTATCGGAATGGAACAACGAATCAATCCCTGCATCGAGGCCGCCGGCACGGCGGCCACCGCGCGCGAGCCCGCGTGGGGCGCGGTGTTCGCGATGACGCTAGGCGTGTTCGGGCTCGTCACCGCGGAATTCCTGCCCGCGAGCCTGCTCACGCCGATGGCCGACAGCCTCGGCGTGACGGAGGGCGTCGCGGGGCAGGCTGTCACGGCAACCGCGACGGTCGCGCTCGTGACGAGCCTGCTGATCGCCGCCGCGACGCGCACGATCGACCGGCGGCGCGTGCTGCTCGCGTTCTCGCTGCTGCTGATCGTGTCGAACCTCGCCGTCGCGTTCGCGACGGACCTGACGACGATCCTGATCGGCCGCGTGCTGCTCGGCATCGCGCTCGGCGGCTTCTGGACGATGTCGACCGCCACGGCGATGCGGCTCGTGCCGACGGCGATGGTGCCGCGCGCGCTGTCGATCATCTTCAGCGGCGTGGCCGTCGCGACGATCGCCGCCGCGCCGCTCGGCAGTTACTTCGGTCACCTGATCGGCTGGCGCAACGTGTTCCTGATCGCGGCCGTGCTCGGCGTCGTCGCGTTCGCGTCGCAGGTCGCGACGCTGCCGCGCATGGCGCCGTCCGGCACGACACGGCTGCGCACGCTGGTCGACGTGCTGCGGCGGCCGACGGTCGGCCTCGGGATGTTCGCGACGACGCTCGTGTTCACCGGGCATTTCGCGTTCTTCACGTATCTGCGGCCGTTCCTGGAGCAGGTCGCGGGCGTCGGCGTGAACGGGCTGTCGGCGATCCTGCTCGGCTACGGCGTCGCGAACTTCGTCGGCACGTCGCTCGCGGGCCGCGTGCTCGAGCACCGGCTGCGGCCGATGCTGATCGCGATGCCCGCGTCGATGGTCGTGCTCGGCGTCGCGCTGGTCGCGCTCGGGCGTGCGCCGGTGATCGACGCGGTACTGGTCGCCTTGTGGGGGATGGCGTTCGGCGGCGTGCCGGTCGCGTGGTCGACGTGGGTCACCCGCACGGTGCCGGACGAGGCCGAGAGCGCGGGCGGCCTGATCGTCGCGGCGGTCCAGCTCGCGATCGCGACCGGTGCGGCGGCGGGCGGCGTCGTGTTCGACGCGAACGGCGCGGCGGGCGTGTTCATCGGCGCGGCGGTCGTGCTGGCCGTCGCGGTCGCGACGATCGTGTCGGGGGTGCCGACGCGCTCGGGCGCGGCGTCATAGCGGTGCATTCCGCGCCGACGGATCGCGTCATGCTGCTATCGCGGCTGACGCGCGAGTGCGGCCCAGTGCTGCACGTACTCGGGGGTGCCACCCGGCGCGGCGTCGGCAACGGGCGTCCCGGGCTGCAGCGCCATTGGCAGCACGCCGGCCCACACGGGGCGCGACATGTCGGAATCCGCATCGTCGGGGCCGGCGGCGCGCGCCTTGCACGCGGCCTCCGTCAGCGGGATGCGCAGCACGGTGGTCGCGGCCAGCTCGTTTGCGTTGCCGGGCCGCGCTTCGCGTGAGCGCCCGGGCGCGATGCGCTCCATGAACGCATCGAGTGCCGCGGCCTTCGCCGATTCAGCCACCGTCTCGAACACGCCGTAGATCGTCGCGGAGCGATAGTTCATCGCATGCTCGAACGCCGCACGCGCGAGCACCAGCCCGTCCAGATGCGTGATGGACACGCACACCTGCGCACCGCTCGCCGCTACCTGCAGCATGCGGCTGCCGTTGGAGCCGTGGATGTACAGATGATCGCCGTCGCGCCAGCATGCGGTCGGAATGCAGTGCATGCCCTGTTCGTCCGCGAACGCGATGTGGCACATGTAGGCCGCGTCGACGATCGCATGGAGCGTCGCCTGATCGTAGCGGCCGAGCGCCGCGATGCGGCGCACGCGGGTGCGTGGGGACGGGGGTGTCGTTGCGGTGTCGGTCATGGTGGAGCGTCTCGTCGATGTTCGTGAAGACGCACACGTTACGACATGCGTGGCCCCAAGTTTAGACCCACGGTTTATCGCATTGCTGGAGCCACGATCGCGCCGATGATCGACGCGAACGGTATTGCTACACATCGCCGCCGCGGGCCCTCGGCGGCGCACTTTTCAACACGAGCGCCATCAGCTGCCGCCGCGACTCGACCCCGAGCTTCGCGAACGCGCGCTTCGCATAGGTATCGACCGTCGACGGCTTGAGCCCCATCGATTGCGCGATCGCCGGCGTCGTCATGCCCTGGATGAACGACGAGCATACGTGCATCTCGCGCGAAGTCAGCTTGCCCTGTGCATTCGGCAGCCACTGCGCGAGCAGGTTGTTGTCCGACATGTCCTGGCCGCCGTCCTCGAGCGAGATCGAGCCGAGCAGCCGCTTGTGCGCCGCTGCAAGCGGCAGCACGACATGCGCAAGTTGCTTCAGCAGGCTCAGCTCCTTCAGCGAGAACGGCGGCAGTCGCCGCGAGCGCGCCATCGAGATCGAATAGCGCGTGCCGTTCGTCACGCCCGCGACCACGCACTCGTCGTGGATGTCCCCGATATCGAAGAACTGCTGACGAAGCTCGCTTGCGACCTTCTGCGCGGAGACCTGGAGCAGCTGCACGTCGCGCTCGCCGCTGATGCTGTCGTACGTCGCATCGTCGCTCGCGTAGCTGCGGTAGTAGTGGCGCATCACCTGCGACACGAGTTCGGGTTGGCTGCCGAAACTCCCGATCCACCCGACGCTGCGCTGCCCGGGTGGCGCAAGCCGTTCGTAATCGAGGTGCACGGCGTCGAAGTCCGCATAGCGCACGAGGCTCTCGTACACGGCCTGCATGAACTGCGGCGTGCCGACCGCCTGCGCGACGTGGCCAAGCGTCTCCGTCACGAACGCGACCTGACTGAGCTGGAGATCGGGGGAGGCGGGCGCGGCATTCATCACGTCGGTATCGGGCGAAGTTCGGGTGGCGCTACAGGTATCACGAAAAATTTCACGTGCCTACACGGGAATCCACCCAAACGGCCGTCGGCGACGACGGCGTTTGTCCTTCCTTTCCGGGACAGACGGTGCGCACCGCGATCCCTAAAGTAACTCACACGCTGAAACCACTTACGACCTAGCTTGCCGGCGGCATCCGCATCGTGCGGAGCGGCCGGTTCACCCCACCAGGAGAATGTCCATGCGTGCCCGTTTTCGTCGCTGCGCGGTGATCCGCACCGTGCTCGCTGCATCGGCCGGCCTCGCGTTCGCGGCAAGCCAGCCGGCCAGTGCCGGTGACACCAATCTGAACGTCTACAACTGGTCCGAGTATGTCGCGAAGGACACGGTGCCGAACTTCGAGAAGCTGACCAGCGTCAAGGTCCGCTACGACAGCTATGACAGCGACGACACGCTGCAGACCAAGCTGCTGGCCGGCAGCTCGGGCTACGACATCGTCGTGCCGACGTCGAACTATCTCGCGCAGCAGATCCAGGCCGGCGTGTACCAGAAGCTCGACAAGTCGAAGCTGCCGAACCTCGCGAACCTCGACCCGGCGCTGATGAAGATGATCGCAAAGGCCGATCCCGGCAACCAGTACGGCGTGCCGTGGGCGTGGGGCACGACGGGCATCGGCTTGAACGTCGATGCGGTCAGGAAGCGGCTCGGCGACAGCGCGCCGACCGACAGCTGGGCATTGCTGTTCGACCCGGCGATCGTGTCGAAGCTGAAGGGCTGCGGCGTATCGCTGCTCGATGCGCCGGACGCCGCGTTCGCGGCCGCGCTGCAGTACCTCGGCAAGGATCCGAACAGCAAGAACCCGTCCGACTACCAGGCCGCATACGACGTGCTGAAGAAGATCCGTCCGTACGTCACGCAGTTCAGCTCGGCCGGCTACGCGGACGATCTTGCGAACAACGACGTCTGCGTCGCGCTCGGCTGGTCGGGCGACGTCAGCGTCGCGCGCCGGCGCACGCTCGACGCAAAGCGCGCGTACGAGATCCGCTACGTGAATCCGAAGGAAGGCGGCCTGCTGTGGTTCGACGTGATGGCGATCCCGAAGGATGCGCCGCATCCGGAAGCGGCGCTGAAGTGGATCAACTACATCGAGGATCCGAAGGCCAATGCGGCCATCACGAACGAGATCTTCTATCCGAGCGCGAACAAGGCTGCGCGGGCGTTCGTCACGCCGGCGATCGCGCAGGACCCGAACGTCTACCTGTCCGACAGCATGCTTGCGAAGACGGCGCTGGCGATGCCGCGCAGCGCGGAGATCGCGCGAATGCAGAACCGCCTGTGGCTGCAGCTGAAGTCCGGCGGTTGAGGAGCCGGGTCATGAACCACATCCAGCTCGACACGCCGGCTGCGGCCGGCGTCCGCCACGATAGCCACGACAGCCGGCGCGCGCACGACGCGTTCGTGCGCATCGAAAACGTCGTGAAGAAATTCGGCGACAGCACCGCCGTCGACAACGTGAACCTGACGATCGCGAAAAACGAGCTGTTCGCGCTGCTCGGCAGCTCGGGCTGCGGCAAGTCCACGTTGCTGCGCATGCTCGCCGGCCTCGAGACGGCCACCTCGGGCAAGATCTACGTCGACGGCGAGGATCTCGCGTCGCTGCCGCCGTATCGCCGTCCGGTGAACATGATGTTCCAGTCGTACGCGCTGTTCCCGCACATGTCGGTCGAGTCGAACGTCGCGTTCGGCCTGAAGCAGGAAGGCACGCCGAAGCACGAGATCAAGGAGCGCGTCGCCGATGCGCTCGCTTTGGTGCAGATGAGCAAGTACGCGAAGCGCAAGCCGCAGCAGCTCTCCGGCGGCCAGCAGCAGCGCGTCGCGCTTGCACGTTCGCTCGTCAAGCGCCCGAAGCTGCTGCTGCTCGACGAGCCGATGTCCGCACTCGACAAGAAGATTCGCCAGAAGACCCAGCTCGAGCTCGTGAACATCATCGAGAAGGTCGACGTGACCTGCGTGATGGTCACGCACGACCAGGAAGAGGCGATGACGATGGCGAGCCGCCTCGCGGTGATGAGCGAAGGCAAGATCGTGCAGATCGGCTCGCCCGGCGAGGTGTACGAATACCCGAACAGCCGCTTCTCGGCCGAGTTCATCGGCTCGACGAACCTGTTCGAAGGGCGCGTGGTCGAGGACGAACCGGACCACATCTTCGTCGAGAGTGACGACCTCGAAACGCGGATGTATGTGAATCACGGCGTCACGGGCCCGCTCGGGATGCCGGTCGGCATCTCGGTGCGCCCGGAACGCATCCACGTGTCGCGCGACAAACCGAACTCGCAGCACAACTGGGCGCGCGGCGTCGTCACCGACATCGCGTACATGGGCAGCTACTCGCTGTACCACGTGCGCCTGCCGAGCGGCAAGAAGGTCGTGTCGAACCTGTCCAGCTCGCACCTGATGCATGACGGTGCGCCTGCGTACAACGACGACGTGTTCGTGTCCTGGTCGCCGGCGAGCGGCGTGGTGCTGACGCAATGAGGCCGACACGATGAGAACCCCTGCCTCCACTCCGTCCGCGCCGCCCACGTCAGTATCGACCGGCGCCGTGGCCGCGACCGCGGCCCCTGCGCGCGCAAGCCGCTTCGCGTCGCTGTCGCGCTTTTTGCCGACCGGCCGCAGCATCGCGATCGGCGTGCCGTTCCTGTGGCTGACGGTCTTCTTCGCGCTGCCGTTCGTGCTCGTTCTGAAGATCAGCTTCGCTGACTTGATACTTGGCATTCCTCCCTATACGCCGCTGGCACGGATGGAATCCGGCATGGTGCAGGTCGTGTTGTCGCTGAAGCACTACGCGCTGCTGCTGAGCGACGACCTCTACCTGAACACCTACGTCAGCTCGCTGAAGATGGCGTCGCGCTCGACGCTGATGTGCCTGCTGTTCGGCTATCCGATCGCGTACTTCATCGCGCGCTCGGCGCCGGCGCGCCGCAACCTGCTGATGATGGGCGTGATGCTGCCGTTCTGGACGTCGTTCCTGATCCGCGTGTACGCGTGGGTCGGCATCATGAAGGACGACGGCCTGCTGAACCATGCGCTGTCCGCGCTCGGCCTGATCGCTGCGCCGCTGCGGCTCTACCACACCGACACGGGCGTCTACATCGGGATGGTCTATTCGTACCTGCCGTTCATGGTGATGCCGCTGTACGCGCATCTCGTGAAGATGGACCTGACGCTGCTCGAAGCCGCGTACGACCTCGGCGCGACACCGTGGTCCGCGTTCTGGCGCATCACGTTGCCGCTGTCAAAGAACGGGATCATCGCGGGCAGCCTGCTGGTGTTCATCCCGGCGGTCGGCGAGTACGTGATTCCCGAGCTGCTCGGCGGTGCAAACACGCTGATGCTCGGCCGCGTGATGTGGGACGAGTTCTTCAACAACATGGACTGGCCGATGGCGTCCGCGGTGACGGTGACGATGGTGTTGCTGCTGCTCGTGCCGATGGCGGCGCTCCATCACTACCAGGCCGACGGGGAGGGCCGCAAATGACCCGGTCGAATCGCATCCTGTCCGCATCCGTGCTGACCGCGGGCTTTCTGTTCCTGTACATCCCGATCATCAGCCTCGTCGTGTACTCGTTCAACGAATCGAAGCTCGTGACCGTCTGGTCGGGCTTCTCGATGAAGTGGTACGCGGCGCTGTGGCACGACGACGAGCTGCTGACGGCCGCGTGGCTGTCGCTGAAGATCGCGCTGCTGACCGCGACCGCGTCGGTCGCGATCGGCACCTGGGCCGGCTTCGTGCTCGCCCGAATGGGGCGCTTTCGCGGCTTCACGTTCTACGCGGCGATGATCAACGCGCCGCTCGTGATTCCCGAAGTGATCCAGGGGATCTCGCTGCTGCTGCTGTTCGTCGCGATGCAGCAGCTGTTCGGCTGGCCCGCGGGGCGTGGCCTGCTGACGATCTGGATCGGCCACGTGATGCTGTGCCTGTCGTTCGTCGCGGTGATCGTGCAGTCGCGCGTGAAGGAGCTCGACCGCTCGATCGAGGAAGCGGCACTCGATCTCGGCGCGAAGCCGTGGAAGGTGTTCTTCGTGATCACGCTGCCGCTGATCGCGCAGGCGCTCGTGTCGGGCTGGCTGCTTGCGTTCACCGTGTCGATCGACGACGTGATCCTGTCCGCGTTCCTGTCCGGCCCCGGCTCGACGACGCTGCCGCTCGTCGTGTTCTCGCGCGTGCGCCTCGGCCTCAATCCTGAAATGAATGCGCTCGCAACGATGTTCATCACTGTCGTGACGATCGGCGTCGTCGTCGTGAACCGCGTGATGCTGGCCCGCGAGCGCCGGCAGGCGCGCGATATGCGCGCGTGGCTCGCATCGTCCGATCCGGCCGATCCGGCCGATGAACGGGCCGCCGCCGCCGTGCCAGAGCACGCGTACCGCGCGAACCCGGCCGTTCAAGCCGACCGCGCACCGCAACCTTCGAAGTAACAAAACGACAAGACGTGACGAACGACCAGGAGACTTCCCATGAAAAAGAGATTCCTCTGTGCGCTGGTGGCCGGGACGCTGCCCGCTTTGGCCGCGGCGAGCCCGACCGGCGAGCAGATCAGCGCGCTGCAGGCGCAGGTCGCCGCGCTGCAGAAGCAGATGAAGGCGCTGCAGTCGCAGCTCGCCGCGAAGCCGGACGCGACGGTGGCCACGCAGGCGCGCGTGGCCACCAGCGGGATGCCGGCCGCCGCCGCTGCCGATCCGTCTTCGCCGGGCTACGGCCAGGCGCAGGCGGTGCTGACCAACGACGATCTCACCGAGATGAAGCAACAGGTCGCGAACCAGCAGCTGAAGGTCGATGCGCTGACCGACGCGGCCCGCACGGGCCCGATCGCGGGGCTGTCGATCACTGGCTATCTCGATCCGACCTACCTGTATAACCGCGGTGCCGGCACGTCGTCGTTCCTGTTCGCGAACCATGAGAGCGCGTACACGTACTACAACAGCACGTTCGGCGACGTGTTTCTCGACATCAAGAAGACCTTCGGCGTCGGCCCGACCGCGCCGTCCGCGGAAATCACGCTGATGCCGAATCGCGGCGCGGGCCTGTCGATGATGACGGGGAGCGGCGCGAGCGGCCTCGACATCGTGAACACGGCGGTCCTCACGGTGCCGCTGTCCGGCACGACCGCGATCGTCGGCGGGCTCGTGACGGGCTTCGGCGGCTACGAGTACCAGCAGTCGAGCCAGATGCTCACGCTGACGCACAACCTGCTGTACGACTTCTCCGATCCGGGCTCGTCGATCGGCGCAGGCGTCAACTACCAGAGCGCGGACGGCCACTGGGCATGGAAGTTCTTCGTTGGCAACGAGCAGTTCCGCAGCGCGGGCGCGGTCACGCAGACCGGCACGAACGCGTTCGGCGATCCGATCACGACGAGCAACAAGGTGCCGACCTTCACCGCGCGCGTCGACTACCTGCACGGCAGCGCGCTCGATGTCGGCGGCTCGATCGCGATCGGCCGCCAGACGCTGCCGAGCGCAGTCGATCCGGCGACCGGCAACGTCCGGTACGGCCTCGGCGGCAATGCGCCGAGCGGGTACGGCGGATTCTTCTTCGCCGAAGCGGACGCGACCTATACGCTCGCCGATGCGCAGTACAACGCGGAGTTCGACTACGGCCAGCAGCAGCACGGCGCGTTCAATGGCGGGCTCGCGCAGTGGTTCGGGCTGTCGCTGCTCGCGCATCGCAAGTTCAACCTGCCGGTGGTCGGGCGCATGGGCGCGACGCTGCGCTACGACCTGCTCGTCAACCGCAAGAACGGCGGCGGCGGTTCGTCGATCGGCCTGAACGGCAACGGAATGGATCCGAACAACGGCTTCGGCATCGACGCCGACTGCCTCGCGATGTCGAAAGCGAATGGCGGCGTCGGCTTCGAATGCAAGGGGGCGACCCGGCAGGCCGCCGCGTTCGACCTGCTGTTCTACCCGACGCAGCAAGTCACGGTGAAGGTCGAGTATCGCCACGACTGGGCGAGCAACAAGGTCTTCCTGCGTCACGACGGGTCGTATGCGAAGTCGAACGACCTGCTTGCGACGCAACTCATCTACTCGTTCTGATGCGATGCCGGCGTCGGGCCGCTTCAGCCGGACCGGCGCCGCTCGCGAATCCTGACCATGCTCAAGTTCGAAAACCAGCCACACGTTCCGTCGTACTACGCGGCGACCGCGAATGACCACGCTTATCACCCGCCGCTCGACGCGGCGGTTTCCGCCGACGTCTGCGTGATCGGCGGCGGGCTCACGGGCCTGTCCGCCGCGCTCGAGCTCGCGCAACGCGGCCATTCGGTCGTGCTCGTCGAGGCGTCGAAGATCGGCTGGGGCGCGAGCGGGCGCAACGGCGGCCAGCTGATCGCCGGCTACGCCTGCGACATCGATACGTTCTCGCCATACATGCCCGAGGAGGACGTGCGGCGCATATGGGCGATGGGGCTCGAGTCGGTCGACATCGTCCGGGAGCGGGTGGCCACGCACCGGATCGATTGCGACCTGACGTTCGGCTACCTGACCGCCGCGAACAAGCCGCGCCACGTCGATGCACTGCGCGCATGGCGCGATACGGCCGCATCGCGCTTCGGCTATCGCGGGTACGAGTACGTCGAGCGTCACGACATGCATCGCTTCGTCGCGTCGGACCGGTACATCGGCGGTCTCTACCACGCAGGCAGCGGCCATCTGCATCCGCTCAACTACACGCTCGGTGTCGCGCGCGCGGCGCGCGAAGCGGGCGTGTTTATCCACGAGGACACGCGTGCGCACGCGATCCGCAAGACCGCACTCGGTCATCAGGTGACGTGCGCGCGCGGACACGTTGATGCGCGCTACGTCGTGCTCGCCGGCAACGCGTATCTCGGCCGGCTCGCGCCGTCGCTCGCGCGCAAGATCATGCCGGTGACGACGTACCTGATCGCGACCGAGCCGCTCGGCGACGCGCGCGCGGCCGGCACGATGCCGGCCGGCGCGGCGATCTGCGACAGCAACGCGGCGCTCGACTATTTCCGGCTGTCGAAGGACGGCCGGATGCTGTGGGGCGGCAAGGCGAGCAGCTCGACGCGTACGCCGCGCGATCTCGCCGCCGCGATGCGACGCGACATGCTGAAGACGTTTCCGCAGCTCGCCGACGCGCGGATCGACCATGCGTGGGGCGGCGTCATCGACTCGACGATGAATCGCGCGCCGCATTTCGGCCGGCTCGAGCCGACCGTGTACTTCGCGCAAGGGTTCTCCGGACACGGCGTCAATGTGACCGGGCTCGCGGGCCGGCTGATCGCGGAAGCGATCGATGCGCAGGCCGGCCGCTTCGACCTGTTCGGCAGGATCCGCCATCGCGATTTCCCGGGCGGGCCCCTGCTGCGCACGCCGATGCTGACGCTCGCGATGGCGTGGTACCGGCTGATGGATGCGCGTTGAACCTGCGCGGGCCGGTTGCCCGGGCCGCGCGATACCCGAATCATATTGAACCTTGCATACGCTGGAGGCGTACATGACGGACATCACGAATCTCGTCGACCTGATCGAGGACCCGGCGGAGCTGATCCAGAGCCGCGTGCCGCGCGGGCTGCTGCTGGCCGGCAATCCGCTGCAGACGCTCACGCGTCACTACATCAGCCCGTGCGGACAGTTCAGTTGCGGCATCTGGGAATGCACGCCCGGCCGCTGGACCATCGAATACGACGAATCCGAGTACTGTGAAATGCTGAGCGGCGTCGCGATCGTGCGCGACGTCGACGGAAACGAGCGCGTGCTGCGCGCCGGCGATCGCTTCGTGATTCCGACGGGCTTTCGCGGCACGTGGGAAGTGGTCGAAGCGTGCCGCAAGATCTACGCGTCGCATGCGCCGCAGGCCGAGCCGTCGCGCGCGTAGCGCCGGTTCGGTCCGGCAGGTCAATCATCGAGATCAATGACGAGCAACCCATGAGGAACAACCCATGACCCAGGAATTGTGGCGGCTGAGCGCGGTAGAAATGGTCGAGCGCGTCGTGCGGCACGACGTGTCGTCGACGGAACTCACGCGGAGCTGCCTGCAGCGGCTCGAGCAGGTGAACCCCGCGATCAACGCGATCGTCGACGTGCTCGCCGACAGCGCATTGCGGGAAGCGGAACAAGCCGACGCGGCGCTCGCGCGTGGCGAGCCGGCCGGTCCGCTGCACGGCGTGCCGGTGACGGTGAAGATCAATGTCGACACGGCAGGGTGCGCGACGACGAACGGCGTGACCGCGTTCAGGGATCTGCTCGCGCATGACGACAGCCCGGTCGTCGCGAACCTGCGCAAGGCCGGCGCGATCGTGATCGGGCGCAGCAATGCGCCGGCGTTTTCGTATCGCTGGTTCACCGACAACGACCTGCATGGCCGCACCGCGAATCCGTGGAACCCGCTGCTGACGCCGGGCGGCTCGAGCGGCGGCGCGGCGGCTGCTGTCGCTGCCGGGATCGGCGCGATCGCGCACGGCAACGATCTCGGCGGCTCGATCCGCTATCCGGCCTACGCGTGTGGCGTCGCCGGACTGCGGCCGAGCAGCGGGCGCGTGCCCGCGTACAACCCGACGCAGGCGAAGGACCGGACGCTCGCGGTGCAGCTCGCGTCGGTGCAGGGGCCGCTCGCGAGAACGGTCGGCGACCTGCGGATCGCGCTGGACGCGATGGCGGGCGGCGACGCGCGCGACGCATGGTGGATGCCGGTCGCGCCGGTCGGCCGTGTTGCGCCGTTCCCCGCGCGCGTCGCGGTGTGTGCGGAACTGCCGGGCGTTCGTTCCGACGCGGTGGTCGTCGACGCGATCCGGCAGGCCGCGCGCTGGCTCGAAGACGCGGGCTGCATCGTCGAGGAAGCGGTGCCGCCGCGGTTCGACGAAGCCTGTGCGCTGTGGCTGGACCTCGTGACCAACGAAGCGTGCAGCGGGCTCGGCGACGTGATCATGCAGCGCGGCGACGCCGCGATCCGGACCGCGTTCGCGAGCCAGCGCAGCCTGGCTGCGCCGCTCGACATGGCCGGCTACATCAACGGCCTCGCGCGGCGGACCGGATTGCTGCGGGGCTGGCAGCAGTTCTTCGAGCGCTATCCGCTGCTGCTGATGCCCGTGTCGTGCGCGCAGCCGTTCGCGATCGACGCGGACCAGCACGGCGACGCTGCGGTGCGTCGGATCCTCGACATGCAGGGGCCGCTGCTTGCGACCGCGCTGCTCGGGCTGCCGGGGCTGTCGGTGCCGACCGGCGTGCGGGATGGCGTGCCGACGGGCGTGCAGCTCGTCGCCGGACGCTTCCAGGAGGCGCTGTGCCTTGCCGCGGGCGAGGCGATCGAAGCGCGCGCGGGCGTGCTGACGCCGATGGATCCTGTTACCGCAGCGTCGTGATACGACACGTCTTGACGTCCTCTTCCGCCTAAAGGCGGGAGATTCCCACAACTGGCGATGCACGTCCGCATCGGAGAATGTTTACCGCAGCATTGGTATCACGATCATGCTCGACACCACAGTTACTGCAGGTCCATGCTCTTATTCGCAGTCCTGCGATACCTTTCGGCCGCGTCGTGCTGTCTTTCGACCCGCACGACGAACAGGACTGGGTCGAACCACTTTCGTCCACTTCCACGAACGTGGCTCCGTGCGCCATCGCCTTGTAACGGAGCTTGTCCCGGAAGGACGACCAGGCTGCGTCGTAGACGCTCTTCGCCAGCCTGGTTCTGGCAAGTTTCGCAGCCGACACGTTGCCGACCGCGATGTAATCGAAGCGCCGCACCAGATTGAGCGCGAGCTTGTGCTGGAAATCGGCGCGGGCATTTGCCACCCGGGCGTGCAGCTTCGCGAGATGCCGCTTGTGCTTGCGCGCCCGCTGCGCCATCGCCAGCTTGTCGGCCGTGCGCCGGCCGAACTGATCATTCGGCAGCTTCTCGCCGGTCGAAAGTGTTGCGAAGTCTTTCAGGCCGAGATCGATGCCGACGCAGGAACGGATCGGGCGCGCCTGAACATCGGGCAGCTCGATCACGATGTTAAGGAACCAGTTGCCGCGCGCGTCCTGTGCGAAGTTGGTTCCGTCCTTGATCTTGCCTTCGGGAAGCGGGCGGCTACTGAACACGCGGAAGGTGTTGCCGGCGAAGCGGAACGCGTCGCCCTCGCGTTTCAGGTCGCGGCCCTTCAGCGGCACCCAGCGCAGGGATTTCCTGCCGCGATAGCGCAGGTAAGGGCGACGGTGTTGGCTGCGCGACTTCGCGTATTGCTCACATGTCGCATTGATCGTGCCGGAGTGGATGCCGAGTTCCTTACTGCTGCCGGTCGTCAGCACATTCAGGTCGAAACCCGTCGGCCACTTCTTGTTCCACTTGAGCGCGTGCTTCTGCGTGTCAAGAGCGAACCTTTCCTCCCCGCCATGAATGGTGGGGTTTCTTGGAGCAACTGATGAACGACAGAACGTTTGCAGATTGGCAGGCCGGTGCCGCGTCGCTCGAAATCGACGGGCGCGCCTTCATCGACGGCGCGCCGTGCAGCTCGCGAAACGACCGGACCTTCGCGTGCGTGAGCCCGATCGATGGCCGCGTGCTCGCGCGGGTCGCTGATTGCGGCGAGGCCGACGTCGACGCGGCCGTCGCGGCCGCCCGCCGCGCGTTCGACGCCGGCGTCTGGGCCGGCATGAACCCGCGCGATCGCAAGGCCGTGCTGCAGCGCTGGGCCGCGCTGATGCGCGAGCACCGCGACGAGCTGGCGCTGCTCGAGACGCTCGATGCGGGCAAGCCGATCGGCGACACGACGGCGATCGACATTCCGGCGGCCGCGCACTGCGTCGAATGGTATGCGGAAGCGATCGACAAGACCGGCGGCGAAGTCGCGCCGGCCGATCGGCATCTGGTCGGGCTCGTGACGCGCGAGCCGGTGGGCGTCGTCGCCGCGGTGGTGCCGTGGAATTTCCCGCTGCTGATGGCCGCGTGGAAGTTCGCGCCGGCACTTGCCGCCGGCAACAGCGTGGTGCTCAAGCCGTCGGAAAAATCGCCGCTGACCGCGCTGCGGGTCGCGCGGCTCGCGCACGACGCAGGCGTGCCGCCCGGCGTGTTCAACGTCGTGCCGGGCGGTGCCGAGCCGGGCAGGCTGCTCGCGTTGCATCGCGACGTCGACTGCATCGCGTTCACGGGGTCGACGCGCACGGGGCAGCAGATCATGGCGTGCGCCGCGCAATCGAACCTGAAACGCGTGTGGCTCGAGCTGGGCGGCAAGTCGCCGAACATCGTGCTGCGCGATTGCCCCGATCTCGATCGCGCGGCAAAGGCGGCCGCCGACGCGATCTTCTTCAACATGGGCGAGGTGTGTACGGCGGGCTCGCGGCTGCTCGTACATCGCGACATCAAGGACGCATTCATCGAGAAGCTGGTTGCGGCCGCGCGTGCGTACGCGCCCGGGCATCCGCTCGATCCGTCGGTGACGATGGGGGCGATCGTCGATCACATCCAGCTCGACCGCGTGATGGGGTATATCGAAGCGGGACGTGAAGAGGGCAGGCTCGTGACGGGCGGCGCGCGGGTCCGGGAGGAAACCGGCGGCTTCTATGTCGAGCCGACCGTGTTCGAGGTCGCGCCGGACGCGAAGGTGGCTCGCGAGGAAATCTTCGGGCCCGTTCTTTCGGTGATCGCGTTCGACGACGTCGACGAAGCGGTGCGGATCGCGAACGACACCGAATACGGGCTCGCGGCGGCGGTGTGGTCGGGCGATCTGACGACGGCGCACGAGGTTGCGCGGCGGCTGCGGGCCGGGACCGTGTGGGTGAACTGCTACGGCGACGGCGGCGACGACATGAGCTTCCCGTTCGGCGGCTACAAGCAGTCGGGCAACGGCCGCGACAAGTCGCTGCATGCGCTGGAGAAATATACGGAGCTGAAGTCGACGGTCATCCGGTTGCGCTAGGGGTGTGGGGCGGCCGGCCTCGCTGGAGGCCGGCCGCCCGGTCAGCACCGCGCCAGCGTCGCGCCGAGACGATGGATGGAGTCCTTGAGCTTGGGCAAATCGTCACGGATTGTCACAAACACCTTGTCGTGATCGGTGTCCCAGAAGCAGTGGATCATCCGGTCACGCATCCTGGCAGCCTGCGTCAGGTTGGCGAGCAGATCGTATTCCCCGGTCGATACGTACTCGATACCTTCCGGGTGACGCGTGATCAGTCGCTTGGCAGCTTCGCCAATGATCAGCAGACGGTAGCAGGCGGCGTCCCGTTCCTTCTGCCTGAAGCTGGCGAACCCGCGTACCATCAACGATCCAAGGTGCTGCGCGATGCATTCGACGGAGAACAGGATGTCATGGCAAAGCTCGACACCTGCCCTCATTCGCTCTCCGGCAGCGGACTTGTCGGCGGGCGGACATTGCGACGCTTCACCGTGGCATCGTAATCCTTGTCCGTGATGACGAATGCCTTTAGCGCGAGCTTCTCCTCGATGTCGGTCATCACGCGGCCTATGTCGAAGAGCGACACATCCCCGACCGATTCAAGCAGGAGCGTCACATCGTAATCCGGGTCGTCGTAGTCCACGACGCGCGGGTTCGTGAAATGGTGCGCCGACACGATCTCGCGGATCGCGGAAGCGTGCTGGCGCAAAGATGCGGCGGGATCGGGCATCACGCCTCCCATCTGGGTTTTTCCGTCGAACATTTCAGGTGCCGTCAGGTTTGTTCGGATGATTCGATTCTGCCCGTCTGCAACCGCCGCGACCAGTCCGCCGAATGGCCAGGTCCGGTCGCCGTTCCCGTCGATCCGTGCCCGAGCCGTCCCGTGCGGCACGGCTGCATCCCGGTTGCATCGCGCTGCAGCATGCATTGGATTTCGCTACGGATTGCTAAGCCCCGACGCATTTCTATGGTGTTCGGGCAACTCCTTTTTTCGTCCCCGCCGGCTGTTCTGTCCCCCAACTTCGGCACCGATCGGCCGCCACAGGGCAAAATACGGGTTTTGCGCTCCCGCGAGGGGGCCGGAATGGCAGGCCAGGCCAGCGCTGCGCGAGGTCCGCGCGCCCGGCGCCTGCCGCCCAAACAAGCTTGCTCGCTGCGTCGCGAGCCCACAGGAGTCCAAGCCACATGCCCGAATCCAACCTGTCCTTCTTCGGCCGGCTGTCGCTTGCCGTCGGC
>NZ_JAAGPL010000186.1:0-16985 GCF_017104785.1 Burkholderia sp. Ac-20353
CGTACTTTGCGGTGCTGCAGCGGCATTTGCCCGACTCCATGGGCCGATCGCGAACGCGGCCGGGCCGATTCACACGATCCCGACCCATGCGGAACCCGCGGGCGCACGCACCGTTGCCGTCGACGAATCGAACGTCGCGCCGTCGTTGAACGACGGCAAAACTCGACGGCAGGCCCCGGCCACCGAGGTGTCGACCGTGTCGTCGACCGTCGCGCTCGGCGAGGCGAAGGCGGGTTGGGCCGTTTTGTTCAACCACTGACGTCCGTGCACATCACGACAGAGATGCATCCATGATCAAGACTCTAGTTGCCTGTACCGCGCTCTGCGCGGCCGCGACCGCGTTCGCACAACCACCAGGAACCGTTGCGGACTGGGCCGCAGTGCCGGCACATGCGTGGGCCGCGCCGACCCACATGATGCTGATGGACGCGACGCGCGCCGGAAATCGCATCGTCGCTGTGGGTGAGCACGGCGTTGTTCTGCTGTCGGACGACGACGGCAAGTCGTTCCGGCAAGCCCCTGCCGTGCCGAATTCGGCAACGCTGTCGGCCGTCACGTTTACCGATGCGCAGCACGGCTGGGCGGTCGGTCAATGGGGCACGATTCTCGCGACCAGCGACGGTGGTGAAACCTGGCAGAAGCAGCGGATGGATACGTCGGTTGACCAGCCGCTCTTCTCCGTCATTTTCACGAGCCCGCAGGACGGGATCGCAGTCGGCCTGTGGTCGCTGATGCTGGTGACGCACGACGGCGGCAAGACGTGGAACAAGCAGATGCTGCCGAAGCCTCCGGGTGGCGGGAAAGCGGACCGCAACCTGTACCACATCTTCTCGGACGGGAAGCACATGCTGTACATCGTGTCGGAGCAGGGGACGGTCCTGAAGTCAGCCGACGGCGGTGCGAACTGGACGTACAGCACGACGGGCGGCAAGGGCACGCTGTGGACAGGCGTGGCACTGCCCGACGGGCGGATCGTTGTGGGTGGCCTGCTCGGCAGCCTGTACCAGAGCAGCGATGGCGGGATAACTTGGTTGCCGTTGAAGACGGACACGAAGAGTTCAATTACGGCGCTAACCACCATCGGCAATGAGCTCATTGGCGTTGGTCTCGGCGGTCTGGTGCTGATGCAGAGGGTGGGCGCGACATCGGTCGAGGTCAAACAACGCGAGGATCGCGCGACGCTGACTGCATCTCTGACGAACGCGGTAGGAAAAACGATCTTGTTTGCGCGTGAGGGGGTGCTGGCAGAGCATTGAACGCCCCTTGGCTCAAGTCTCACCCGCACATCAACACTAGCGGAAACAACTAACGGCAGCGGCAAAGTACGGCATCGAAAACTCAGTCGATTACTGTCGCCCTTAGTTTTTCACTATGACCTAAGTTAGGTGTGCGAAGCGGCTCCCTGTACCAAATCACGATGAATTGAATCAGCTCTCGACAACCGAATTATCAGGAGACAAATCATGGCAAAGCACCCCGTCGTTGTCTATGGCGCAAGCGGTTACACCGGCATGCTGATCATGGACTGGCTGATCGACCAGAACATTCCCTTCACCGCCGTGGCACGCAACGCTGCCCGAGCGAAGGAAATGATGGCGCAGCGCGTTGTGCGCCTTGAGTCGGCGAACTACGAAATTATCGAGGCGGAACATAACGTCGACTCGCTCGTGAAGGCATTCCGTGGCGCCAAAGTTGTGTGTGCCACCGTCGGGCCGTTCTTCGATTTCGGGCTGGTTGCGGTGGAGGCGGCACTCAAGGCTGGCTGCCACTACCTCGACACTACCGGCGAGCAGCACTACATGCGCCAGGTGCGTGAGCAGTTTGGCGAACTGTACCGGCAGGCTGGCTTGCTGGTGTCACCGTCGAATGCGTACATGTACTCGTTCGCAGAAATCGCCGCCGAGCTGGCGCTCGAGACGCCGGGCGTCGATGCACTGGAGACGGCTACATTGGCGCGCGGCCCACGTGGCGCTGGCGCCGGTGTGAGCGTGGGCTCCACTGCAACCATCTTCGGGGGCTACCGCCAGGAAGCGTGCTACCTGTGGGAAAAGAAGCTGGTGCCGCATGAGAAGCACGCTTCGTTCAACGTCTCCTCCCCAGATTTCCTGCAGCCGGTGTTTGCGCTGCCGTGGGGCGGTACGTCGCTGCCGGTGTACTTCGAGCATGACGCGCGCGTGCGCAGTTGCATCTCGTGCGTGGGTTTCTACGACAACAACGCGATGCAGATGGTGCATGCGCTCGGCCAGAAGTGGGATGCCGAGTACGCGCACTTGCCGCGCGAGCAACAGGAAGCGGTGCTCAAGCAGCTCGTCGATTCGACCACGCCGGCCATGCCACCGCGCGAGCGCACGTCGCTGCATCGCACCGTCGACTTCGCAATCGGCCGCGGCCAACTCGCAGCGGTGCGTGCAACCCTGCACGGCATCACGCCGTATATCGCCACCGGAGCGCTTCATGCCGCCGGCGCCATCAAGCTCCTCGATGGCGATACCGCCAAGGTCGGTTTTGCATCTGGCTCGAAGGCGTTCGGCCACCGGTACCTGCTCGGCTTCCTCGAGCAACGCGGGCTGGCGCGCGCAACGATCTCGCAACTGTAACTGTACACGCAAGGGCACCGCGCGGGTTGGTTCAACCCGTACACGGATGGCATGGGTCACCCCGTCATCGGCCTGGCATGGATTCAAAGGAATACGTAAATGGCAATCATTGATTTTTTCGACCGTGGGTGGCGCATCAACCCCTATGGCATCGCTTATATCCAGGATGAGCGAAGCTTCTCGTTCCAGGAGATCGGCGAGCTTTCTTGCCGCATTGCGAACGGGCTGCTTGCTAGCGGATTCGAGAAGGAAGCGAAGGCTGCAGTATGGGCGGACAACGACGTGATCGGTTGGGGCTGCACGCTCGGCATGTGGCGCGCGGGCATGGTGTACATCCCCGTCAACGGGCGCAACGCACCTGCCGAGAACCAGTACGTGCTCGACGCCTTCGACTGCGAGGCGCTGTTCTTCACCCACGCCTTCGCGTCGATCATCGAAGAGCTGCGCGCCAGTTTGCCAAAGGTGAAGCTCTGGGTGTGCATCGATGCCGAGCTACCGTGGGCTCCGTCGCTTGCAACGTGGAGCGCAAGCCAGCCGACGACGATGCCGCGTGTCGATTACGATATGGACGACATCGTCACGCTGTCGGCCACCGGTGGCACGACCGGCGCACCGAAGGGCGTGATGAATACGCATCGCGCGTTCCAGACGTACTTCGCCCAGTTCATGATCGCGTTCCCGTATGGCGCGCAGCGTCCGGTGAACCTTGCTGCGGCGCCGATGACGCATACCGCAGGCATGTTGTCTCTGCCCTGTACCGCACGCGGTGGCACGGTGGTCGTACTGACCAAGCCGGATCCCGTGCTGCTGTTGGCCGCCATCGCCAAGCATCGAGTCACCGAATTCTTCCTGCCGCCGACGGTCATCTACCGCCTGCTCGATATCCCGGGCATCGAGCAGCAGGATTTCTCGTCGCTCAAGTACTTCCTCTACGGCGCCGCGCCGATGTCGGTGGAGAAGCTCAAGCGTGCGATCGAGGTGTTCGGCCCCGTCATGGCCGGCGGTTACGGGCAGACGGAGGCCGCAGCGTCGATTTCCTACTTGACGCCAACTGAGCATTTCGTCGACGGAAAGATTGCGTCTGGTGAGCGGTTGTCTTCGGTCGGCCGTCCGAACCCGCTGATCCGCGTCGAGATCCTGAACGATCAGGGCGAGGTGCTGCCGCAGGGTGAGACCGGTGAGATTTGCGTGCGTGGCGATCTCGTGATGAAGGGCTATTTCAAGGCGCCGGACAAGACCGCCGAGACGATCGTCGACGGCTGGCTGCACACCGGCGACATTGGCCACATGGATGCCGAGGGCTACCTGCACATCACCGACCGCAAGAAAGACATGATCATCAGCGGCGGCTTCAACGTGTATCCGAGCGAAGTCGAACAGGTCATCTGGGCGCATCCGGCGGTGCAGGACTGCGCGGTGATCGGCGTGCCCGACGACAAGTGGGGCGAGGCGGTGAAGGCGGTCGTCGAGCTTAACGTTGGCCAAAACGTGAGCGCCGAGGAACTCGTCGCGCTGTGCAAGGACAAGCTCGGTTCGGTCAAGGCGCCGAAGAGTGTGGACTTTGTCGCCGCGCTGCCGCGCAGCACGGTCGGCAAGGTGCTGAAGAAAGATCTGCGCGAGCAGTACTGGCAAGGCCAGCAACGCAAGATCTAAGAGGCCTTCTACGAGCGACACACCATGAACAACATCTACATTGTCGGTATCGCCATGACCGTGTTCGGTCGGCACATCGAGCGCAGCATCGACGATCTGGCCGGCGAGGCGCTGCGCGGCGCTTTGCATGACGCAGGCTGCAATGCCGACGCGATCGGCGCGGCGTTTTACTCGGGCGTTACCAATGGACACCTGCAGGGGCAAATATCGATCCCGGGCCAGGTTGTGTTCAGCAAGATCGGGCTCGAGGGCATTCCGGTGTTCAACGTCGAGAATGCCTGCGCATCGGGCAGCACCGCTGTGCATTTGGCGGTGCAGAGCCTGAAAGCCGGCACATGCGACATGGCATTGGCGATCGGCGCGGAGAAGATGAACGTTCCGGACAAGGCGAAGGCCTTCGCGCTGTTCGAGGGCGGGTGGGATGTGTCGCGCGTCGAGGAAAACTTCGCGAACCTGGTGAAGCTAGGCGAGGGCGTCGAGCCGCCTGGCGGCTCCGAGTCCGACCGGCCCTACAGCCGCTTCATGTCGATCTATGCCGCGCTGTGCCGGTATCACATGAAGACATACGGCACGACGCAGCGCCAGATCGCAGCCGTCTCGGCAAAGAACCACGGGCATTCGGTACACAACCCGCTGTCGCAGTTTCGTAAGCCCTTCACCATTGACGAGGTGCTTGCGGCGCCGCCGATCACCTATCCGATCACGCTGCCGATGTGTGCGCCGGTTACGGACGGTGCGGCTGCTGCGATCCTCTGTACCGGAGAGGGACTGCGACGCATTGGTGCCGATCGAAGCCGTTGCATCAAAGTCGCCGCAAGCGTGATTCGCAGCTTCACGCATCGGGGCATCGACGAGCCGGAAAAGAACATCGGCCGCCTGGCCGCGCTGCAAGCCTATGAGCAGGCCAGCCTGACCCCGGAAGACATGGACGTTGCCGAGGTGCACGACGCATCGGCAATGGGTGAAATCATCCAGGCTGAAAACCTTGGGTTGGCGCAGCTCGGTCTGGGCGGCCTGGCTGCTGAACGCGGCGATTTCACAATCGGGGGACGCATTCCCATCAATACTTCTGGCGGCCTCGAATCGAAAGGCCATCCGCTGGGCGCGACGGGCATCGGCCAGCTCTATGAACTGGTGACGCAATTGCGTGGAGAGGCGGGTGCACGCCAAGTGTGGGGTGCCCGCCATGCAATTCAGGAAAACGGCGGTGGGCTGCAAGGTATCGAAGAGGCCGCGCTCGCCGTGCACATCTTGAGCAAGCCCTGACGGAGGCAGCGATGATTGAAGCGAATGCAACGCAGAACTGGGCGGAGGAATTCGTCGGAGCCACCTCGCGCCCCTTGGACAAGGGTGCAGAAGCGCCATCCGACAGTACGGTGGCACAAGAGAGAGTCACCGCTGCACTGAAGAAGTATCGGCCGATCGGCATGTGGGTGGAAAAGCCAGCTGATCTTCAGCCCCCGCTGGAGGGCGATGTCAACGCCGACGTGATCGTTGTTGGCGCTGGCTTCGCCGGCTTGTCCACCGCGTTGGAGCTTGCCGCGCAAGGGGCGAAAGTGATCGTCCTCGAGCGTGAGTTCGCCGGCTTCGGTGCAAGCGGTCGAAACGCGGGCTACCTCGCGGGCGGCCAGGGACTTGAATATGACCTGTTCCTGAAACGCGTGGGTCTCGAGCGGGCGAAGGCGATTGTTGGGTTCTACGACGAAGGGGTTAGGTACGTCGAACGAAAGCTGCGCGAATACGAAATCGACTGCGACTACAACGCATCCGGATTGATCCGTGCAGGCGTCCACCCATCACAGGAGAAGCATGTCCGCAAGACCATGCAACTGGGTATCGAACTCGGCTCTCCTGCGGTATTTCTGGACGAAGCCGGCATGCGCGCGCGTGGAATCCCGCCTGCGTTTCTATTTGGGTACTACGTCCCAACAGGAGGCACGCTGGACCCAGGAAAGTATGTGATGGGGTTGCGGCGTGCCGCGCTTAAGGCTGGTGTGAGGATTTACGAAGACACGGCGCTTTTGTCCTATGACCAGGGTCCGATTGTTAAGGTAAGAACGGCACGCGGCAGCGCGAGCGCTCCATTCCTGGTGTTCGCCACCAACGCGTACACACCGCAGCTTGGCCTGCTCGGAGACAAGGTGATTCCGCTGCGCGTGTCGGCGATCGAGACCGAGCCTTTGTCCGCGCCACAGCTTGCCGCCTTGGGTTGGCCGCGGCGCGAAGGCGTGGTGACAGCCCATTGGACGATGGAAAGTCATCGCTTGACGGCACGCAACACGCTCGTGCTCACGACGAAGCGCCTCCGTTACGTCTACGGTTCGCGAACACCCAATGTGCCGGATAACGCGGTCTATCGCGAGCTGGTGAAGGCACTGCACGACCGGTTCCCAACGTTAAGAGATCTCGCTATCCGAGCGTGCTGGAGCGGCTACGTCAGCTTCGCCAATGATGCGCTTCCCGTGGTGGGTGAAACCGGGGCCCAGCAGAACGTTTTCTATTCCGCAGGATGTTCCGGACACGGCCTCGGCACGCAATCCTTGATGGGGCATCTGCTCGCCGAGCGGATTCGCGGAACTGAGCCTCCTCTGCTTTCGGCACTACGCCACGAGACCCCATCGACGCTGCCCGAGCCGATCAGATGGTGCTTCGTCAATGGCGCATTGAGCATGGCGAACCTTCTGGACGATCGGGTGAACAGCAAGGCGCGGTCCATCGCTGACCGAGCGGAGCAGTGAACCGATATGACGAGCACCGACACTCGGTTTCCCCGAACGGGTCGTTTCAAACCGGAATTCTGATACACACCGGAGATTGATCATGAATCTTAGACTTTATTGCATTTTGTTTTCCTGTTCGGTATTTGCGTTGGCTTCACTCATTTATGGCGTGAAGTTTCTGATGAAGCGCAACTATCTTGTTGGGCTGGAATGGCTTGCCCTGGGAATTTCCGGCTTGAATGTTATCGTGTTTTTGCTGACGAACTCGCACGTTTCGTATGAGGTCATGCATTTTCTGGATGCGTTTTCCAGGGGATTCGGTTTGCCGGTTGTTGCAGTTGCTGGTTTGATGGAGGTCACTCGGAAGCGCAAGCTGTCGGTGGTTCAAGACATCATGCTGGTCGTAGGTGCAATTCTTGGAGGGATTGTATTGGTGACGGCCGATTTCATGGTCGGGATTCTTCCTTACTTCTATGTGGTGATGTGGATTTGGCTATCGGGGCATCTCGTCTATTTCATCGTCAAGTTGATGGAAATTGGCGAGTCATTGCAGGCTTTGAGCACATTTGTGGCACTGGTGACTTCTTTAGTGATTGCTTGTATCTACGATTTTTACAAAATACCAGGGGATGAGACCAATTTGGTATTGAATTTCCCATTTCTCGCACTGCTCACGTGGGGATATTTCTCGGCTTCAATCTATTACGCCTATTGCGCATTGGAGAGAGGCGATTTGAAGCGCAGAAGTTTGGCGCCTGCGTAAATCGCGCGACCGGTTAAGTTCTTGATGCGAAGGGTTTTGGAAGGCAGGCTTGATTTCAATTTTTTTGTAAACCGTTACCTGTTTGTATCGTCAGAGATACCAATCTTTGGAGGAATTAAAAATGAGCAACGTGGTGAAATCTGTTATTAAAACGGTGCCGAGCACGTCATCGGTTGAAGACATTCATGCAATTTTTCAGGAAGACGGGTGTGTCATCCTCAAGAATTATTTGACTGAAGCTCAGGTTAGATCGTTTAACGACGATATCGAGGCCGAGATGCAAAAGCTCACGCCGGGCTGTAAGAATGACGAATATGAAATCATGACCGAATTTCATGGCGTGAATACAAAGCGACTGACTGCTTTGGCCAAGATAAGCAGGACATTCCGCGAGGAAATCCTGGATATTGATGTCTTTCACGCCATGGGTGATGCGATTTTCCAGGAAGAGTCCGGTACCTGCTGGTTGACGACCGCCCAGGTGATCGAGATTGGCCCGGACAGTCGAGCGCAACCGCTGCACCGCGACCTCGAGGGCTGGACCCATTTCCTCAAGATGGGCGCTCAAGCGCCGGAGGTCGTTATCAACTTCCTGGTGGCCCTGACCGACTTCACCGACGAGAACGGTGCTACGCGAGTGATTCCGGGCAGTCACAAATGGCCGGACTACGCTGACCGTGGCACGCAGGAGATGACGATCCCTGTGGAGATGAAGGCCGGCGACGCTGTCTTGTACACAGGCAAGTTGGTACACGGTGGTGGAGCGAATCGCACCAAGGACTTCTATCGCCGCGGCGTGACCATTCCTCTGATCCCGGGTTTTCTCACCCCAGAAGAAGCTGTTCCGCTCCTTGTTGATATTGAGACGGTACGCGGGTTGCCCGAACGTGTGCAGCGCGTACTCGGTTTCCGCTCGCAGTACCCCGTCGGTTCAATCGGTTTGTGGCAAGCCAACGTCGGCGACGTCGGGACGTACCTCGGACTCTGATGGGACCCTCAGGCCGGTGCACGCCAGGGGTACGCGCCGGCCATGCGATTCAGGAAAACGGCGGTGGTAGCAAGGCATCGAAGAGGCCGCGTTTGCTGTTCATGTTTTGAATAGGATTGAGGGAGGCAGAAATGAGCAAGGGTCTCGAAACCAAGCCGGACGGGCAGACCGGCCATTCCGGGATCACCCGGCGCAATTTCGTGAAGGGTGCGGCAGCCGCGGCCGTCGTCGTACCAGCTGTGGCGGCAATGCAAAGTGCGAGCACGGAGCCGGCTGCGGACGGCAGAGAGGCAGCCGACCTCGAAAAGTATCGGGCGCTTGGCGGATGGGTGGAAAAGCCCGAAGACATGCAGCCGGCGCTCGAGGGCAACGTCAGCGCCGATGTCGTGATTGTCGGCGCCGGCTTCGCAGGCCTTTCCGCAGCACTGGAGCTCGCCAAGCAGGGCGCGAAAGTGATCGTCCTGGAGCGTGAATTTGCCGGCTTCGGGGCGAGCGGCCGCAACGCCGGCTACCTGGGCGGCGGTGTAGCGCTCGAATACGACCTGTTCCTCAAGGACGTCGGCAAGGAGCGCGCGAAGGAGATCGTCCGCTACTACGAAAACGCCGTCCCCTTTGTTGAAGGCAAGCTCAAGGAGCACGGGATTGACTGCGACTACAACCCCTCCGGGTTGATTCGCGCAGGCATTCATCCGTCGCAGGAAGAGAAGGTGCGCGAGGGCGTACGCGCCAGCGCGGAATTTGGCGCCAAGTCAGAATTTTTGGACGAGGCCCAGATGCGTGCGCGGGGCATTCCGCCGGCATTTCTGTTTGGTGAATACACCCCGCGTGGCGGCACGCTCAATCCAGGCAAGTACGTGATGGGTCTGCGGCGTGCCGCGCTTCACGCAGGCGTCAAGATTTATGAAAACACGCCGCTGCTGTCTTACACCGAAGGTCTCGTGATCAAGGTGAAGACGCCACGGGGTAGCGCGAGCGCTCCGGTGCTGATGTTCGCCACGAACGGCTATACCCCGCAGCTTGGTCTTCTCGCGGACAAGGTGGTCCCCTTGCGGGTGTCGGCCATCGAGTCCGAACCGCTTTCCCCCGCGCAACTGAAGTCGCTGGGCTGGGCGGGGCGTGAAGGCATCGTGACGGCGCACTGGACAATGGAAAGCCATCGCTTGACGGCGAACAATACGCTCCTGGTGACCACCAAGCGACTTCACTATCCCTACGGATCAAAGACGCCGAACGTGCCTGACTACGATCAGTATCGCGAGCTGAGGATCGCTCTGCGCGACCGCTTCCCGACCTTGAAAAACATCGCTGTGCGGGCGTGTTGGAGCGGCTATATCAGCTTTGCCAACGATGCGCTTCCGGTGGTCGGCACCACTGGGGCGAACCAGAACATTTACTACGCCGCTGGGTGCTCCGGGCATGGCGTGGCCTCCCAGTCCATGGTCGGGCACCTGATCGCCCAGCGGATTCACGGAGCCGAGCCCCCGCTGCTCGCGGCGGTGCGCCATGAGACGCCTTCGACGTTGCCCGAACCGTTCAGATGGTGCGTCACTAACGGGGCCCTGTGTAGTGCGGCCGCGATGGACGACTGGCTGAACCGCAAGGTGCGCGATGCTGCGGCCTGAAGGCGAGCGCTTTAACTGCAATAGGACACGAGGAGCACAACATGATTCGCCTGAAGAAAAACGTGGAGTTGCCGTCGGTCGGCCTGACCGGTTTTGAGACGCCGTTGAGCGAAGACGAAAACGCGATCCAGAGCACAGTTCATCGCTTTGCGCGCGATGTACTGCGCCCGATTGGCCGGGAGCTCGATCGCATGACGCCGGAGGAAGTGATCGCTCCCGGGTCTCCGTACTGGACGGCCATCATCGAGGCCGCCAAGCTCGGCCTTGATCCGCAACTGATTGCACAGTTCCCGCCCGAAGTCGCGATCCGGATCGAGTCGATCATTGGCGAGGAACTCGGTTGGGGCGATGCGGGCTTCGCCATTTCGATCGGTGCCGCGAGCATGCCGATGATGATGGCCCAGACGGTCGGTAGCCAGGAACTGATCGAAATGTGTGCCGGCAAGGTTGGCTGCTGGATGAATACGCAGCCCGACCGCGGCTCCGATGCTGCCATCCTGTATCGCCAGGAGCTCAGCGCTGGCGGAAAGCAGCCGATCGGCAACGTCACCGCGAAGGTCGGCACCGATGAAATCATCATCAACGGCCAGAGTTCGGCGTGGGTGTCGAACGGGGCGGTGGCACAGGTCGCGCTCGCCTACATGGCGGCCGACTATGGCGATGGGTTTTACGGCACTGGCGAGCACAGCACGCTTACCAATGGTATCGGGATAATCATTCCACTCGATCTGCCAGGAGTCTCGCGAGGTAAGCCGCTCGACAAGATCGGCCAGCGTTCGTTGCCACAAGGGGAGATCTATTTCGACAACGTCAAGGTGCCGAAGCGCTTCGCCATTGCGCTGAAGGATGACTATCTCGGCAACCTGGCGTCGACGTGGTCGTATGCCGGCACGCACATGTGCCAGACCTTTGTTGGCGTGGCGCGTTCGGCGTTTGAGCTGGCGCTCGAATATTGCCACCAGCGCAAGCAGGGCGGCGCACTATTGATGGACCACCAGATGACGCACCTGCGCATCGGCGAGATGCTGCGCCGGCTGGAGATGGCGCGTGCGATCGCACGCCGCAGCCTCGCGTATTCGCGTATGTCGCCGGTGAGCCACCCTTATGCGACCGCACAGGCCAAGGTGAGCGTCACAGAAGAGGCGATGAAGATCACCCACGAGGCGTTTCAGCTCTTCGGCGGCAACGGCACGACGCGCGAATTCCCGATCGAGAAAATCTTCCGTGATGTGCGCTCCGCGCTGATCGAGGACGGTGAGAACTACATCCTCACGTCGCGCCTGGGCGTGCTTGCCGGAGAGCTTTATCAGAACGGATGGACCAAGGAGTAAGCGTTGGGAGTGGGTACAGGCTGCAGCATCAATCAAGAAGCTACCGAGCCGCGACGGACACAGTATTCGCATGGGAGACGTTGTCGTGACGACATGTTCCGGCACTACGGCTGCGTCTTGGGGGCGGCAGCCTACCGCAAAGGAAATGCTCCACTTCATCCGGGCGTCAGTGGAGAGCATTCGCAAGGATGCGGCCAACGATCGGCTGGCAGATGGCGCTGTCATTGAGCGGCGTCTGTCCAGCTTGTTGCGACACGCCCTGATGACGCGTTCGCCGTATGAGATTGCCTTAGTGCTGGGCAGCGCGGCTGAGCGGATGTTGTTTCCGGAGCACGACGTGCTGGAACAGAGCACGGCCGCTGTGCAGAAGGCTGATCAGCAGGCGTTGCGCGATCTGGTCTGGGCTGTCAGGCAGCACCGAAGCATCCGCGGCGGCCGGCATGTCCGCAGGTTCGGGATCGAAGTGCAATGAGCCACTCGAAGCATCAACACATTCATCGCAGTTACGGAAACACCATGTCAGAGAAATCTCACCCCGACACACCAGCCAACCTGCCGCGCAGGCAATGGCTGAAATACGCTGGCGTTGCGGCGGCTGCAGGCGGTCTGGCTCTGGGCGCCCGGCAAGCCGATGCTGGTACCGCCAAGGCTGGACAGACACCGGACGGCGTGCTTGATGTCGCCATCATCGGCGCTGGGCTGGCGGGCTTGACGGCCGCGCGCGACCTGCAGCTGGCGGGTTGCAACTCCTTCGTAGTCCTGGAGGCGCGAGACCGAGTAGGCGGGCGCACGCTCAACTACAACATCGAAGGCGGCTACATTTCCGAAGTCGGAGGCCAGTGGATCGGGCCCGGTCAGACCGCCGTGGCGGATCTCGCCCGCCAACTGGAGGTCGACACGTTCCCGAGCTACTACGAGGGCAAGACCGTCATTCTGGGCGGCGATGGCCGAGTGGCGGTCGATCTGAAGGGGACGTTCGGTACCGATGAGGCGGTCAGCGCAAAGCTCAGCCAGCTGTCGCGCGATGTGCCTTCGGGCGCCCCTTGGAAATCACCGAGAGTCCGTGAGCTGGACAAGCTTTCGGTCGGTGACTGGCTCGGAAAGCAGAACATCAAGCCCGAAGACCAAGCCGGTTGGAACGCCAGCATCACCCTTTCCGGCGGCGCGGCCCCGGCCAAGATGGGGCTCCTGCATTTTCTGTCGATGATCAATTCAGCGGATCGCGACTACTCGCAGCTCGACAGCATCAAGCACAGCGCGCAGGAAACCCGCTTCGTCGGCGGTTCGCAAATCCTCAGTATCAAGATGGCGAAGCAATTGGGCGACAAGGTGCGCCTGTCGACGCCGGTGCGCCAGATTTCCGGTTGGGACCGCGATGTCGTCACGCTACATACCGACCACGACGAAGTGCGCGCCCGCAAAGTCATCATGGCCATCCATCCGGCCCTGTGTAACCAGGTGCAGTTCGACCCGCCACTGCCGGAGAAGCGCGCCGCGTTGCAACGCGCATGGCCTGCGCACTCACCCGCACGCAAGGTGGCCATGGTCTACCGCCGTCCGTTCTGGCGTGAGAAAGGTCTGAATGGTCACATCATCCAGATCAACGGGCCCGTGATCTGGGCCTTCGACAACTCCCCTCCGGGCGGTGAAATCGGAGTCGTCAACGCCTTCGTCGTAAATGCACAGCTTCCGTCGGAGCCGGACGCGGCAAAGTCAATCCTGACCGAGCTCTACGCCCGGGCATGGGGCCGTGAAGCCCTATCGCCGGTGGCCTATCACGATCACGACTGGGGCCGGGGCGATCCCTGGACGATCACCTGCATCTCAGCCATTCCCCCCGGCTTCTGGAGCGCCCACGGTGAAGCACTGCGCCCACCATGCGGCAACCTGATCTGGTCAGGCACTGAGACGGCGGAGATCTGGGCCGGCTACATGGATGGCGCGGTGCGCTCCGGTCACCAAGCGGCTCTGCAGGTGCTCAATGCACTGCGTTGGGCGTAAGGGGAAGGACATGAAGAAACTCATTGTGATTAGCGTTGCCGCCATCACCGCTGCTGTGGCGCTTGTCGTATTTGGCCCAGGTCTGCTCGATCTCTATCGCCTGGATCGCTATATCGACACATCAGCCAAGGCGTATGAGGTTGACGGAGGCCCGTGGCCGCACGTGAACGATGCCTGCTTCATGTGCCATGGCGTCAAAGGCAATTCACTCCATCAGGGCTATCCGAGCCTGGCGGGGCAGCCTGCCGCCTATTTGGAAGCGCAGCTCCACAATTTTGCGAGCGGCGCGCGACGCAGTCCGAACATGGGACCGTTGTCGATGACCATGGACAACGCGCAAATCAAGGACCTGGCGAATTATTTCTCCAAGGTTTCGCCCACCGCAAACCGCTACTTCAAGCCTGATGCGCAATTGCGCGAAAAGGGGCAGCAATTGGTGACGGGCGGGAATTGCGCGGCATGTCACGGGGCGCAACTGATGGGGCACGACCAGTTTCCGCGCCTGGCCGGCCAGGGCTACGACTACATCCTGGCGCAGTTCGACGCGTTTGCCTCCGGCACCCGTAGCGAATCGACCGGCATGATGAAGCACCTTGCGGACGGCACCGCAGCAGAAGACCGCAAGGCAATCGCCAGCTACCTCGCGAGCCTTGAACCAAAACATTGACGGCTTGCGTGCGGGTGGATACATGACCAGTTATGGAGCCTCCAAAGCGGCGCTGATCAGTTTGACGCAGTCCATGGCGCTCGAACTTGCAGGAAAGGGGCTTCAGGTCGACGCACTTCGCCCCGGAAACTTCAGGGCGGAGATGCATGCGTCTTTCGAAGAGAAGGGGCTGGACGAGAACCTGATCGAGCGTATCCCGATGCGCAAGATCGGCGAGGTTGAACAGCTCGACGGGGCGACCCTGCTGCTGGCGTCTGATGCCGGTAGCTATATGACTGGCTCGGTGATCGACGTCGATGGCGGCCAGGTACTGAGTTGGATGTAAGGGCCTGTCTGGCCCAGCTTGTAGCCGCCGGACAATGCGTCTGGCAATTTCTTAGGAATGTTGAAGTCATGAAGCTGAAAGACAAGGTGGCCGTCATCACGGGCGCGGCCGCGGGTATTGGGCAGGCGACTGCGCGCAAGTTCGCGAGCGAAGGCGCTACGGTGATTCTTTGCGACCGCGCGAGGGAGGCTGTGGAGCAAGAAGCCAGCAGCCTGAGGTCAGAGGGCTATAAGGCCGCAGGCTATACGTTGGACGTTACCGACCGCGCGGGTATCGAGGCCTTGGCCGCGGATGTCGTAGAAAAGTTTGGCCGTATCGACATTCTGGTCAACAACGCGGGCATCACGCTGGACGCGAAGGTCACGCGCATGACCGAAGAGCAGTTTGACCGGGTGATCGATGTCAACCTCAAGGGGGTGTTCAACTGCACGCAGGCGGTGATCGGTGCAATGCTTGAGCAGCAGTCCGGGGTCATCCTGAACGCGTCGAGCGTTGTTGGTATCTACGGCAATTTCGGGCAGACGAACTACGCGGCTAGCAAGTTCGGTGTAGTCGGATTTACGAAAACCTGGGCGCGAGAACTCGGGCCGAAAGGGATCCGCGTGAATGCCGTGTGCCCGGGCTTTATCGAGACGGACATTCTGAAAACGATGCCCGAGAAGGTCCTTGACGGATTTCGTTCCAACTGCTGGCAGCGGCGCCTGGGCTCGCCAAAAGAAATCGCAAACGTCTATGCATTCCTTGCGTCCGACGATGCGAGCTTTGTCAACGGGGAAGCGATCGAGGTTTCGGGAGGGCTTTCGATCTAAATCTGGTGCACAAACGAGACCGGAGTCGCGAAGGTGTCTACTGAGCAACGCAGCAGCAGGAATCCGCGCACATCGAGTGTGGCGGCCACACGAGTACCCCCCGACGGCTTGCGAGCTCAGGGCGTGCGCACACGCAATGCCATTGTTCGTGTTGCGAGAAAATGCTTGCTCGAAACCGGCCCGGTGGATTTCTCGCTGCGCGCAGTGGCTCTACGCGTCGGGATCAGCGTCAGTAACCTCCAGTACTACTTCCCAACAAGGCTGGCAGTTTTGCGGGCGGTTCTTGCATCCACAATCCACGCGTACCTGGACGAACTGAAGCGCACGCTCAACAACGGTTCCCCGGCCCGCGAGATCCTCGACGCGTTTTTGGAGCGGGGTCTGAGTGACGCGAAAGATGCCAACCTCATGACGCTGTGGATGCATTTCGTTTCGTTCGCATCGACCGATCCTGAATGCTCCCAGATGCTCGGCGAGTGTTATGACACGGTTACGCGCTCGCTCGCACAACTCATCCGTGCGGTGAATCCGGAATGCACTGAGGTGGATAGCCTTCGCGTCGCCTCGCTCATCATCGTGATGGATGACGGTTTATCGCTTCAATTCAGATTGGGCCGGCACACGCAGGGAATCGAGGCGAAGTTCCTTGCGACAGCCAGTTTCCTTGTGCAGGGGACGTCGAAGAAAATCAAGAACAAGCAGCAGGAACGCGGCAGCAGCGACCACAAAAATCCCTCGGTCCCGTTTCCCAACAACCTTGATTTGACCGCGTAGGATTCGCTGCATGAATGCCGTGAGATTCATGAAATAAATTTCAGAAGAAGCGGCTTGATCGCTATGCTAAGTATTCGTTACATGAAGAGTGTGCAATGGCCAAACACAAGCTGGTGAGGAGCAGCCTGACGTCTTTCGGCATGGAGAGTTGCGACGGGCATGCCGTTATCGGTGAGCGTGCGACTCGATGAGCATTCACGCAGCATCATGCGTCTGGGCTGGGCGAGATTGCAGCGGCGTATCGCTGACGCAAGTGTGATCGGGCCGGGCGCGGGCCAATGTGTTCTCTCGACGATATCGGTGGTCTGATCCCGCTGCATCGCTAGATCGTCAACAGGAGAAGCTTGCCGCACTTTTTTGGCGCCGATGTACTCCATCTTGCGTCGTTCAGCGGCACCCCATACCTCGAGGATCCGGAACCGCATGCATTTCGGACCTATGGTTGACCCACAATACTGAATGATGGGAACAATGACGAACATGGCACAGCAACTCGACGTTCATGACGGCCTCCGCTCATTCGTGGGTCAGGAAGTGTTCATACTGCCATGCACTTCGGTGGAGATCGTTAGCGTTCATCCACCGGAGGTGGGACGAGGCCATTCCACTATATCCGGACTCGATCGCAGGACGTGCCTGCCGGCCCCGATGGATTTCGCCGCAAGGTTCCTAATCTAAATAGCGGACTCGAAGTCCGAGAAATGTCTCAGGCTTGCCCTTGCGCGGTCCAACCTG
>NZ_JAAGPL010000187.1:0-16959 GCF_017104785.1 Burkholderia sp. Ac-20353
CCGCGACCCGCTCGACGAAGCGCGCCTCGACGCCGCGCTCGACGATCAGCCGCGAGCCGGCCACGCAGACCTGCCCGGCGTTGCCGGTGATCGCCGCGGCGACGCGGCGCGCGACCGTGTCGAGATCCGGCGCGTCGGCGAACACGATCTGCGGGCTCTTGCCGCCCAGTTCGAGCGTGACCGGCTTGGTGCCGGATTGCGCGCACGCGGTCATGATCGCTGCGCCGGTCTGCGTCGATCCGGTAAACGTCACCTTCGCGACCAACGGATGCCGGCACAGTGCGTCGCCGGTCGTGCGGCCGTCGCCCTGCACGACGTTGAAGATGCCCGGCGGAATCCCCGCCTCGACCGCGAGTTCGGCGAGCCGCAGCGCGGAGAACGGCGTCATCTCGGACGGCTTCAGCACGACCGCGTTGCCGGCCGCCATCGCGGGCGCGATCTTCCACGACGCCATCACCAGCGGGAAATTCCACGGCGCAATCGCCGCGACGACGCCATACGGTTCCGCGATCGTCATCCCGAGATGGTCGGTGCGGGTCGCCGCGACCTCGCCGCCGATCCGGTCCGCGAACTCGCTGTAGAAGCGGATGCCTTCGGCAGTGAACGGCACGTCCCAGCGCGCCGCGTCGGTGATCGGGCGGGTCGAGCCGACCGCCTCGAGCGGCGCGAGCGTCGCGACGTCCGCTTCGATCAGCTCGGCCCAGCGCCGCATCACGCGCGCGCGCTCGCGCGGCGCGCGGCGCGCCCAGTCGCTCGTCCTGAACGCACGCCATGCGTTCTCGACCGCGCGGTCGACGAGCGCCGCGTCGGCGATCGGCAGCGCCGCGTACACGCTGCCATCGGACGGCCGGCGCACGTCGATCGCCGCCGCGCCATCGATATATTCGCCGCCGATGTAGTGCGCGCTGCGCACTGCGACGGCGGTCGGATCGAAACTGTTCATGGTCTGTTTTCCTGGCTGCTCAAGAAATGAAACGGTGCGGTGCCGTGCCGGTCGCCGGTCAAACCGGCTGCGCGAGTTGCGGATACGCGCGGCGCAGCTCGGCGAACAACGTCTCGACGATCGCGCCGCCGCCATCCGCGCACGCGTGCGGATCGCTGTCGATCTGCCGATCGAGCGCGTCGAACAGCCGATGCTTGATGAAGTAGCGCCACTGCACCGGCACGCCCGCGAGAATCCGCGTCAGCGCCGCATAGCGCGCGTCGGTCCATTTCGCCTCGAACGCTTCGCGGTATGCGCCGAACGAGAACGCCGGCGCCGGCTGCCGCGCGCGCAACGCGTCGCGCAGCCGCGCGGTTGCCAAGTCGTCAACCTTGTCCACCTCGTCATCGACGAACGCGACGCCGTACACATCGCGCGCTTCATCGGCGCTCACATAGCCGCGCAGCACGTCGTCGCGCACGCGGCACGGATCGCGGTCGACCGGCCGGCCGTAGCCGCCGGCGCCCGCCCCGACGAGCCGGATCACGTCGCCCGGCATGCACACGACGAGATCGTTGTTGTCGAGCTGTTCCGCGTGTTGCGTGTCGGGGTTGCGCACGAAGCGCGCGTTCGCGCCCGGCTGCCCGCCGCGCATGCCCCACGATGCGAAGCGCGTGCGATCGCGATTGCGCGCGGTGACGAGCGTGTTCGGCGAGAACACCTTGAACTCCATCACGAGCCCCTGCCCGCCGCGGTATTCGCCGGCGCCGCCCGAGCCGGGCGCGACGCCGTAGCGCAGGATCCGGATCGGCACCTCGGCCTCGTTGATTTCGACCGGCGTGTTGCGCAGGAACGCGTTGTTCGCGCCCGAGCCGTCCTCGCCGTCGTCGGCGGCGCTGCCGCCCGCGCCGCCGCCGATCGGCCCGATCGACGCCATCACCGTGTCGCCTTCGCGGTTCATCGTCTTCACGCTGAGGATCGACAGCCCGCCCGCCGGGCACGCGGCGAGCCGCTCCGGCACCGCCTGCGCGAACGCGCCGAAGGTCAGCAGGTGCAGCAGCTTGCAGGTCAGGCTGCGCATCCCGACCGCCGCCGGCTTCACCGCGTTGACGACGGTGCCTTCCGGCAGGATGCAGCGCGCGACGCGCAGCATCCCGGTGTTCAGCAGGATGTCGGGATTGAGCGTGTACAACACGTAGACGAGCCCGACGAGCGCGAGCGCATGCCGCTCGCGGCCGCCCGTCGGGATGTTCAGCGACGACTGAAGCTGCGGATCGCTGCCCGTGTAGTCGAGCTCGACCGCGCCGTCGTGGATGCGCAGCGCGAGCGCGACGCGCATCGGCTTGCCGTTCACGGAATCCTCGTCCGCGTATTCAGCGAAGCGGTATTCGCCTTCCGGAATCCCGCGCAGGATCGTGCGCGCCTGCTCCTCCGAATAGTCGAGCAGCGCGGCCATCCCGGCCTTGAAGCCGTCGATGCCGAAGCGCTCGACGATCTCGAGCACGCGCCGCTCGCCGGTGTGCAGCGACGCGAACTGCGCGAGCAGGTCGCCCGCGTTCTGCCCGGGCACGCGCACGTTGGCCGCCATGATCCGCAGCAGCGCGTCGTCGACGACGCCCGCGCGGACGATCTTGCACGGCGGGAAGCGGATCCCTTCCTGCTCGATCTCGGTGAGCGTGCGCGACAGCGACGCGGGCACCGCGCCGCCCATGTCGGTGTTGTGAATATGGCCGCCGACGAAGCAGACGATCTCGCCGCCATGGAACACCGGCTTCCAGATCACGATGTCGGGCGTGTGCGTCGCGACGAAGCCGCTGTACGCGTCGTTCGTCATGCAGATGTCGCCGGGCTCGTAGCGATCGATCATGCCGATCACGGCGCTGTAGTCGAGGCCGACGTACCAGGTCGCGCCGAGCGTCTTCGGCGACGCGAACGTGAGCCCGTCCGGCGTCATGATCGCGCACGAGAAATCCTCGGTCTCCTTCACGAAGGTCGAGTGCGCGGTCCGCACGAGCGTATAGGCCATGCTCTCGGCCGCTGCCACGCAGTAATTCGCGAAGATCTGCAGGACCGCCTTGTCGAAGTGCATTGCATGCTCCATGTCGATTCAGTCCGCCCGGGTGAGGATCAGGTTGCCGCACGCGTCGACGCGGCCGCGATAGCCAGGCAGCACGGTCGTCGTGCAATCGTCCTGCGCGATCACGGCCGGGCCGCCGAAGCGCTGGCCGGCTTTCAGGTCGCGGCGGTAATGAAGCGCCGCGTCGTGGAACGCGCCGTGCATGAACACGCGGATCGTGCCGGCCGGCACCGGCGGCGCGTCGCTGGCATCGATCGCCTGCGGCGCGGGCTTCGGCGTCGCCGCCGCGATCACGAGCCTGAGAGCGACGACCTGCACGCGCGCGGTGGCGTCGCGATGACCGTACAGCCGCTCGTGCTCGCGATGGAACGCTTCCTTCAGCGGTTCGGGGTCGCTGCCGTGCAGCCATGCGAGCTCGAGCGGCGTGTCGATCTCGAACGACTGCCCCTTGTAGCGCATGTCCGCCGATACGGCGATGCGCGCGGCATGATCGTCCCCGGTCTGCGCGACGATCCATTCGTATGCCGAGCGCGTGAGCGCTTGCGCATCGTCACCGAGCAGCGCAAGCGTCGCCGCATCGAGGTCGTAATAAGTCGTCTTCACGAAGTCGTTGCGCGTGTCGGCGATCAGCCCGCCGAGCGCGCTCAGCACGCCCGGCGCGGGCGGCACGACGATCTCGTCGATGCCGATCGCGTCCGCGAAATGGCACGCGAGCATCGGGCCCGCGCCGCCGAACGGCAGCAGCGCGAACGCACGCGGGTCGATCCCGAAGCGCGACACGATGCGGCTCACGCCCGCGTACATGCCGGACACGGCAACGTCGACGATCGCCTCGGCCGCAGCGTGCACGCTGGTGCCGAGCCGCACGGCGAGCACGCCGACCGCGCGGCGCGCGGCATCGGCGTCGACCTTCACCGCGTCGTAGCCGAGGTTCGCGTTGCCGATCACGCCGAGCACGACGAACGCGTCGGTGATCGTCGCGCGCGTGCCGCCGCGCCCGTAGCAGACCGGGCCGGGATTCGAGCCGGCGCTGTCCGGCCCGACCTTGAGCACGCCGAAATCGTCGACCCACGCGATCGAGCCGCCGCCGTCGCCGATCGACGACACGGACACCGACGGGATGTGGATCTGGAAATCGCCGATGTATTCGCCGCTCGCATATTGCGGCTCGCCGTCGACGATCAGCGCGACGTCCGCCGTCGTGCCGCCGATGTCGAGGCTCATGCAGCGCGGCAGCCCGCTCTGGCGGGCGACGTGCGCGGCGCCGATCACGCCAGACGCGGTACCGGACAGGATCATCTGCACGCACTGCGTCTTGCCGGCCTCCGCGCTCATCACGCCGCCGTTCGATTTCGTGACCTTCATGTCGCAGCCGACGCCGGTTTCCTTCAACGCGCGCTGCAGCGCGCCGAGGTAGTGCGACACCTTCGGCTGTACGTAGCCGCCGATCACGGCCGTGGACGTGCGCTCGTACTCTCGGATGATCGGCCACACGTCGCTCGCGCACGACACGAAGAAGCCCGGCATCTCACGCGCGATGATCGCCTGCACCTGCCGCTCGTGCGCCGGGTTCCGGTACGCGTGCAGCAGCGACACCACGACGCCCTCGCAACCGGTGCGCTTCAGCCGCGCGATCGCGTCGAGCACGCTTGCCTCGTCGACCGGCGTGTCGACGCTGCCGTCGGCCGCGAGCCGCTCGACGACGCCGAACACGCGTTCGCGCGGCACGAGCGGCGCCGGCCGCTTCGACAGCAGGTTGTACATGTCCGGCCCCTTGAGCCGGGCGAGGTCGAGCACGTCCTCGAAGTGGCGCGTCGTGATGAGCCCGAGCCGCAATCCCTTGCGCTGCACGACCGCGTTCACGCCGACCGTCGTGCCGTGCGTGAAATACGCGACGTCGCGCGGCTCGATCCCGTAACGCTCGCGAAGCTGGTCCATGCCGCGCAGCACCTCGCTGCCCGGGCTGTCCGGGCGCGAGAACACCTTGAGCGTCTTCAGTTCGCCCGTCTCGTCATTGAGGACTGCGAAGTCGGCGAACGAGCCGCCGATGTCCACTCCGATTCTGATGCCCACTGGTTTTCTTCCCGACAATTCGAGTGATACAACGGACGTACCGGGCGATCCGGCCGTGCCGGGCCGGACCGCGTACCGCGTCGGCACGCGCTGGGTTCGCGCTGGGTTCGCGCTTGGTTCGCGTATTCCGCTACGGGCGCATCGCCTGCGGCACGAGCGCGTCGGCCGGCTGCGCCTGGAACTGCTTCAGGTCGTCCTCGCTGCGGTGGCACAGCACCTGCGCGCCGTTGTCGAGCCGACGCAGCGACGGCGCGACCTGGTTGCACACGCCGTCCACGCGCATCGAGCAGCGTGACAGGAACGCGCACAGCTCCGGGTTGTCCGCGCGCGCGCCGATCGGCACGAGCGGGCGGTGGCAGCGCTCGCTCGCGTCGTCGAGCCAGCCCGCGCGCAATTCCGGCGCCGACGACACCAGCAGGTGCGAGTAAGGGTGATACGGTGGCGCGCACAGCGCGTCGCGGCTGCCCGTCTCGACCCGGCGGCCCGCGTACAGCACGACGATGTCGTCGCTGATTGCGCGTACCTTCGCGATGTCGTGCGTGATGAACACGTACGACACGCCGAGCTTCGCCTGCAGGTCGCGCAGCAGGTCCATGATCGCCGCGCCGACGACCGTGTCGAGCGCCGACGTCACTTCGTCGCACAGGATCAGGTCCGGCTCGGCCGCGAGCGCGCGCGCGAGGTTCACGCGCTGCTTCTGGCCGCCCGACAGCTCGCCGGTGCGCCGCCCCGCGACCGCCTGCGGCAGCCGCACGAGATCGAGCAGCTCGGCCACCCGCCGCCGCGCGCGCTCGCCCTTCATCCCGTGATAGAACTTCAGCGGCCGCGCGAGCGTGCGCTCGACCGTGTGCACCGGGTTGAGCGCCGTGTCGGCGTTCTGGAACACGATCTGCACGCGCCGGTGCTGCTCCTTGCTGCGCTTGCCAATGTCGAGCGCGAGCGGCTCGCCGTCGAGCAGGATTTGCCCGCCCGTCGCCGGCACGAGGCCCGCGATCACCTTCGCGAGCGTCGTCTTGCCGGAGCCCGATTCGCCGATCACGCCGACGGTCTGGCCGCGCCCGATGTGCAGGTCCACTTCGTGCAGGATCACCTTCGACGGCCAGCCGTTCGCGGCGCGGCCGCCGTAACCGGCAATCGCGCGCCGTACTTCGAGCAGCGGCGTGTCGGCGGCCGGCGCCGGCTTCGCGTCGCGGGTGGCGTCGTTCGGCGTCACCGCCGCGATTAGGCTCTGCGTGTACGGGTGGGCCGGCGCGTGCAGGATTTGCTCGGTGTCGCCGACCTCGCGGATCACGCCGTCGCTCAGCACGACGATCCGGTCGGCCATCTGCGCGACGACCGCAAGATCGTGCGATACGTACACCGCGCTCATCCCGCAGCGCCGGATCACGCTCCTGAATGCCTGCAGCACGTCGATCTGCGTCGTCACGTCGAGCGCCGTCGTCGGTTCGTCGAGGATCACCAGCTCCGGATCGGTGATCAGTGCCATCGCGGCCATCAGCCGCTGAAGCTGGCCGCCCGACACCTGGTGCGGATAGCGCTTGCCGATCGTTTCCGGCTCGGGCAGTGCGAGTGCGCGGAACAGCTCGACGGCCTTCGCCTGCGCGTCGCGCTTCGACAGCGTCTTGTGGATCAGCGCGCTCTCGATCACCTGGTCGAGGATCGTGCGCGACGGATTGAACGCCGCGGCGGCGCTCTGCGCGATATACGCGACCTTGCGGCCGCGCAGCGCGGTCAGCGCGGCCGCGGACAGCCCGCGCACGTCGACGCCGCCGAGCTTCACCGTGCCGCCGGCGATCCGGCAGCCGGCGCGCGCGTGGCCCATCAGCGACAGCGCGATCGTCGTCTTGCCGGAGCCTGATTCGCCGATCAGTGCGAGTACCTCGCCGCGCCGGATCTCGAAATCGACGCCGTGGACGATCGTGGTATCCGCCTCGCCCGGGCGGCCGCCGACAACGCGCAGCCCGCGCACCTCGACAAGCGGGTTCGAATCGTGTGCCATCAGTGTCCTCCCGCGGTGCCGGCCGCGCCTTTGCGGCGGCCGCGATGCGGCAGGCCGTCGATCAACAGGTTGACGCCCACGGTCAGGATCGCGATCGCGACGGCGGGCATGATCGCGACGGCGGAACCGTCGCCGAGGCTCGCGATGTTCTCGCGCACGAGCGAACCGAGATCCGCGTATGGCGGCTGCACGCCGAGCCCGAGAAAGCTCAGGCCGCTCAGCAGCAACACGACGAACGTGAAGCGCAGCCCCGTGTCGGCGAGCATCGGATGGATCATGTTCGGCAGCATCTCGACGCATGCGATGTACAGCGCGCTCTCGCCTCGCGCCCGCGCGACCTGCACGTATTCGAGCGTGCTGATGTTCACCGCAAGCGCGCGGGCGATCCGGTACGAGCCCGGCATGTAGCTGATCGCTGCGGTCAGGATCAAGAGCGGCAGCGACGAGCCGAACGCGGCGACGATCATCAGCGCGAACATCTTCGACGGGATCGACGTGAGCGCATCGAGCAGCCGGCTCATCGTCTCGTCGATCGCACGGCCGGCAACCGTCGCAAGCAGGCCGAGCGTCGTACCCGTCACCGCGGCGAGCAGCGCCGCCGCGAGCGCGAGCAGCACGGTCAGGCGCGTGCCGAAGATGATCCGGCTCAGCATGTCGCGGCCGAGGAAGTCGGAGCCGAACGGCAGCTTCGCGCTGAACGGCGCGAACACGTCCGGCGAAACGATCGCGCCGACCTGGTGCGGCGCGAGCCACGGCGCGAGCAGCGCGACGAACAGCATCAGGCACACCATCGACAGGCCGACCCAGCCTCCCGTCGTCAGGCTCAGGCGGACGGCGCGGCGCTTGCGCGGCGGCGTGTCGGGGGACGGCGCGGCAGGCGGCACCGCGCCGCCCCCCCAGGATGGGAGCGGATCGCCAGGCGGCGGCAGCGCGCTGCTGCGTTGAACGGGATCGGTTGGATGCATGGTCCGCGTCTCGGGCAAGGGAAATGGGAGCGGTCAGGTCCGCAGCTTCGGGTTCGACACGATCGAGCACAGGTCGGCGAGCAGCACGAGCACGAGGTAGCCGAGGCAGAACAGCAGCGTGCAGGCCTGGACCAGCGGGAAATCGCGGTTGCTGACGGCGTCGACCATCAGGCTCGCGAGACCGGGATAGTTGAAGATCGTCTCGACGACGATCACGCCGCCGAGCAGATACGACAGGCTCAGCGCGATCGCGTTGGCGATCGGCCCGATCGCGTTCGGCAGCGCATGGCGCAGCACGACGCGCGCCGGGCTCGCACCCTTGAGCACCGCCATTTCCACATAGGACGAGCTGAGCTGCTCGATTACGGCGGCACGCGTCATCCGCGCCATCTGCGCGATCACGACCGCGCACAGCGTCAGCACCGGCATCGCGTAGGCCCGCAGGAACTGGTTGACGGTCTCGATCGGGCCGCTGTACGACAGCGCGGACAGCCAGTGCAGCTTCACCGCGAGCACGAGCACGGCGACCGTCGCGATCAGGAATTCCGGCGTCGCGACGAGCGACAGCGTGCCGAGGCTGACGATGCGGTCGATCACCGACTCGCGCTTGACCGCAGCGAGAATCCCGAGCAGCAGCGCGATCGGCACCGATACGCAGGTCGTGATCGCGGCGAGCGTCAGCGACTTCGGCAGGCGTCCGCCGATCATCTCCGACACCGGCATGTCGCTCGACAGCGAGCGGCCGAAATCGCCGTGCAGCAGGCCGGCGAGCCAGTGCACGTAGCGCATGTGGGCCGGCATGTCGAGACCGAACTGCAGGCGCAGCGCGGCGACCGTCTCAGGCGTCGCCGACTGGCCGAGCGCGGCCTGCGCGGCATCGCCGGGCAGCAGGTTCGTGATCGTGAAGATGATCACCGACACGATCAGCAGCGTGAGCGCGGTGATCGCGATGCGGCGGCCGATCAGCCCGAGCAGGGTTTGATTCATGGTGCGGCACTCCGGGACATGGCGCCCGCGCGGACCGAAGGTGCGCCTCGGTCCGCGCGGTCAGGCGTGGTGTGGCGTCAGGCGTTCCACCACACGTACTCAGCGAACGAAAAGCCCATCATCCCGCCGGTCGGGATCGAGCCGAGGCCCGCGAGCCGCTTGTCGTACGCGTCGATCAGGCTGATGAACGACGGGATGCCGATCCCGCCCTGCTCGGCCACGAGCACCTGCATGTCGCCGTACATCTGCTTGCGCTTCGCGTCGTCCGTTTCCGAGCGCGCGGCCAGCAGCAGCTGGTCGAACTTCGGGCTCTTCCAGCCCGACTCGTTCCACGGTGCGTCCGACTTGAAGAACTGCGTGAACAGCACGTCGGCGCTCGAGCGCGGGTTGATGTTGCCGAACCCGAGCGGGTGCTTCATCCAGTGGTTCGACCAGTAGCCGTCGGCGGACACGCGGTTCACCTGCAGGTTCACGCCGATCTTCTGCGCCGACTGCTGCAGCAGCACCGCCATCTCGACCGAGCCGTTCGCGTCCGGCGTCGCATAGATCGGCGGCAGCGCGGTGCCGATCGCGCCAGCCTTCTGGAAGAAGAACTTCGCCTTGTCCGGATCGTGCGGGCGCTGCGGCAACGACGCGTTGAAGTAGCGATGCCCCGGCGGAATCGGCTGGTCGTTGCCGATCACCGCGTAGCCGCGGAATACCGCCGAGCGGATCTGTTCGCGGTCGAAGAGGTACTTCATCCCCTGCACGAAATCCGCGTTCGCGGTCATCGGGTTGTCGCGGCGCATGATCAGGTCGGTATAGAGGCCCGACCTGGTTTCCTTGATCGCGTAGCCGGGCGTCGACGCGACGCGCTGCGTCGCGCGCGGGTCGACCGAGTTGATCAGGTGCACGTCGCCGGACAGCAGCGCGTTCAGGCGCGCGGCGCTGTCGTTGATGCCGATCAGCTCGATCTCGTCGAGGTACGGCATGCCCGGTTTGAAGTAGCTGTCGTTGCGCACGCCGACCGTCGACACGCCCGGCTTGAACGTCTTCAGCTTGTACGGGCCACTGCCGATGCCGGTCGTGAAATCGGTCGTGCTGTCCTTGACGATCACGAGCTGCGGCGTCGCGAGGATCACCGGCAGGTCCGCGTTCGCGCTGTCGAGCGTCAGCGTGACTTCGTTCGGGCCAGTCACCTTCGCGTCCGCGAACTGGTCGGCGATCGTCTTCACCTTCGACGCGGTGGCCGCGTTCTTGTGACGCAGCAGCGAGAACACCACATCCTGCGGCGCGACCGCCTTGCCGTCGTGGAAGGTCACGCCCTTGCGCAGCTTGATGACCCAGGTCTTCGCATCGGTCGTCTGCAGCGACTCCGCGAGGTTCATGCGCGGCGTCAGGCTCTCGTCGAGCTGCGTGAGGCCGCTGTAGAACATGAAGAAGCGGATGTAGTCGGCGCCCGTCGAGCCCTTGGCCGGGTCGAGCGTATCGGCCGTCGAGCTGGTTTCGTATGCAACCCGGATCTTGCCGCCGCGCTTCGGCGCGGGTGCGGCGAACGCAGCCTGCGCGCCCGCCAGCAGTCCGCCGGCGCCGGCGGCCATCATGCCGCCCGCCGCCATGATCCGCATCATGTCGCGGCGCGTGATGCCGCCCTTGTGGATATCGTCGCTCATCCGAACTACTCCTGACTGTGGGAAGGTTGATCCAGCAGCTTTTTTTCGACGGTCCCGGCCGCTTCCACCCGCTGGTAGCGAATGCGGCAATGCGCGCTTCGAAACCATTTAAGCATCGCCAAAATGCGCGTTATCGCGATTCGGGCGGCCTCGACGATGCGATTCGACCGTTTTGAGCCGGCTGCGCAGCATGATTTGCTGCGCAGCCGCCGAAACCACCGATCGGGTCGGTCGCGCATCGTCCGGAAAATCGTAAAGCGACCGGCGCGGCAGATTGCACCGACAAAATTGCCGTTTCAGCACGCGCGCCGCGTTCGCGGCGCGCAAACCGCACGTTGTGCGTCGATTGCCCGCGCGCAGCGCGGTGAGCGCCGGAACGACAGAAACGTCCTAGTCAGCAGGCCGGCGCGCGTGCAACAGTGGGCGCCGCTGCCGCCCGCCGGCGCAGCACGGACCCGTTCGCCGGGCGCCGATTGCGCTCGGCCGGCCGCGCCCTTCCACCGTCATCAGGAAATCCACGCATGAAAGTTCAGAAGATTGCCCGCTCCGTCGCAACGGACCTGCCCGAGGACTGGGGCACCGCCGGACTGTCCGGCACCGAGCCCGCGCGAGTGTCGGGCCGCCAGGTCGTGATCCCCGGCAGCGAGGCGATCGATACCGGCGTGTTCGAGTGCACGCCCGGCACCTACCGGCGTGTCGTGAAAGAGGCGGAAGTGATGCATTTCATCGCGGGCGCCGGATCGTTCACGCCGGACGGCGAAGCGACGATCGAATTCCACGCAGGCGACACGCTGTTTTTCGCGGCGAACACCGAAGGCCTGTGGCAGGTGCGCGAGACGATGCGCAAGATCTACGTGATTTTCTGACGCCGCGCTGCAGTGAGCCGCGTCCTTGCGATGCGGCCAGTTGCGCCCGGACACCCGAGCGGGCGACGCGAACCGGAACACGAAGATCCCCGTCCGGCGTGGTTCGCAGGCGGGGATCGGTGCGCGTGCCGTCGTTCGCGCCCGCCGCAATGCGACTGGCGCCCTGTCGCCGCGCGCCGTAATGCCCGCGCGTACGACGGCCGGCGGCTTACAGGCTACAGGCTACAGGCCGAGCAGCGTCGCGAGGTGGCCGATGTCGGACACTTCGTAGTAGTTGTAGAACGGCGTGCCCGGCTCGTGGCCGCGGTTCACGAACGCCTTGTGCGTGATCCCGAGATCCTCTGCCGTCATCAGGTCATAGCGCAGGCTCGACGACACGTGCAGCACGTCCTGCGGCGCGCATCCGAGCTGCCGGAACATGTATTCGAAGCCCTGCATGCGCGGCTTGTACGACTGCGCCTGCTGCGCGGTGAACACCGCGTGGAACGGCGCGCCGAGCTTGTCGACGTTGCTCATGATCTGATCGTCCGACGCGTTCGACAGGATCACGAGCTTGTACTTTTTCGCGAGCCGCGACAGGCCGGCCGGCACGTCCGGATGCGGGCCCCAGGTCGGCACGGCCAGGTAGAACCGTTCCGCTTCGGCCTCGTCGAACGTCACGCCGAGCTTTTCGCAGGTGCGCCGGATCGAGTTCACGACGACGTCGCGATACGGCTTCCACGCGCCGAGCACTTCGTCGCGGCGAATCGCGGCGAACACGCGCACGAACTCTTCCAGGTCGACCGGCGACAACCGGTCCGCGTAGATCTCGCGCGCCATCTCGCTCATGCGGAAGCGGGTCAGCGTGCCGTAGCAGTCGAACGTGATGTACTTCGGTTCAAAGTGGATCATGGAGACGTCCTGTCGGTGTGAGACCCCGGAAGGCGCCGGGGACGGGGCTGGATTGAATGAGATTGAATCAGGGCAAAAAGCCCGGCGCACATCGTTCGGAGCCGGTCAAAACGCACAATCGCCGCGTGTTGACCGGGCTGCACGGCAGGATCTGCGGCGGCCGGAAAACAGGCGAATCGTCCTATCCGAGCCGCGCCGCCGCTGGCAGAGTGGACGCGTCATTTCCCACTGATCCGGAGGCCGGCGTGGCCGACACCAACACTTCCCGCACGCTCACCTATCGCCCGTTTGCCGAAGACGACCTCGCCGCCGCACACCGGTTGTCGACCGCGTTCAACTGGCCGCATCGCATCGAGGACTGGCGCTTCGCCATGCATCTCGGCAACGGCTTCGTTGCCGAGGACGACAGCGGCGTCGTCGGCACCGCGCTCGGCTGGCGCTTCGGCGAATCGCACGCATCGCTCGGCATGGTGATCGTGTCGCCCGAGCGGCAGGGCCAGGGCATCGGCCGCGAGCTGCTTGCGCGGATCGTCGAGGACCTCGGCGCGCGCACGACTTTCCTGCATGCAACGCCCGCCGGAGAACCGCTGTACACGAAGTTCGGCTTCAAGCCGATCGGCACGATCGATCAGCATCAGGGCGCCGCGTTCCAGCCGCCGCTGATCTCGCTGCCGCCCGGCGAGCGGCTGCGGCCGATCGGCGCGAACGACGGCCCGCGGCTCGCCGCGCTCGCGTCGCGCGCGAGCGGCTACGCGCGCAGCCTGGTGATCGACGCGCTGCTCGACGTCGCGAACGGGATCGCGCTCGACCGCGACGGCGAGCTGCTCGGCTTCGCGCTGTTCCGCCGTTTCGGGCGCGGCCACGTGATCGGCCCGGTCGTCGCGCCGGACGTGCTGCGCGCGCAGGCGCTGATCAGCCACTGGCTCGCGTTGCACGAGGGCATGTTCGTCCGCCTCGACGTGCCCGGCGACAGCGGGCTGTCCGACTGGCTGCTGGGCCTCGGGCTGCCGCGCGTCGACACGGTTGTCGCGATGGTGCGCGGCAACGCGCCCGAGCGCGACCCGGCGGTGCGGCCGTTCGCCATCGTCAACCAGGCGCTCGGCTGACCGGGCGCGCGATGAGCTTCGTCTACAAGGCCGATCCCGTACGCGGCGAGCAGTGGGCCCGCCGCTTCGCGGAGAAGGCGCCTGACATCGATTTCCGGCAGTGGCCCGACCTCGGGGACCCGGCCGCGGTCCGCTATCTCGCCGCGTGGCAACCGCCGGACGATCCGGCCGCGCTGCTGCCGAACCTCGAGATCGTATTCTCGGTCGGCGCCGGCATCGACCAGTTCGATCTGTCGCGCGTACCCGCGCACGTCCCGGTCGTGCGGATGATCGAGCCCGGCATCGTCGAGGGGATGGTCGAGTACGCGACGCAGGCGGTGCTGACGATCCATCGCGACCTGTTCGACTATGCGGCACAGCAGCGTGCGCACGTGTGGCGCGAGAAGCCGGTGCGCGCGGCCGCGTCGCGCCGCGTCGGCGTGCTCGGGCTCGGCCTGCTCGGCCAGGCCGTGCTCGACACGCTGCGGCGCTTCGGCTTTCCGTGCGCAGGCTGGAGCCGCACACCGCGCACGCTCGACGGCGTCGACTGCTACGCGGGCGACGCCGGGCTCGGCCCGTTCCTCGCGCGCACCGACATCCTGATCTGCCTGCTGCCGCTGACGGCCGAAACACGCGGGCTGCTCGGCTCGCGGGTGTTCGACGCGCTGCCGGCCGGCGCGTCGCTCGTGCAGGTCGGGCGCGGCCCGCAGCTCGACACGCTTGCGTTGCTCGCGGCGCTCGACAGCGGCCGGCTCGACAGCGCGATCCTCGACGTCACCGATCCCGAACCGCTGCCGGCCGGCCATCCGTTCTGGGATCATCCGCGCATCCGGATCACGCCGCACATCGCGAGCGCGACCCGGCCCGACACCGCGGTCGACGCGGTGCTCGCGAATCTCGCCCGCCATCGCGCGGGCGAGCCGATGATCGGCGTCGTCGATCGCGCACGCGGTTACTGACCTCCGGATACTGACCCCCGATTACTGACCCCGATTGCACCCGCGATCGCGCGCCGCCGCGCGGCGGCGCAAAAGGGGCGCAGCAGAAAATGCCGAAGTCCCCCGCACAAACGCCGCATCCATGTGTTTCGGGCTGCCATTTGACGACGCGTGTGCATTTCTCGCTCGCTAGGATGAACACACCGCTGACACCTGACGAGAGTCCCGCCCTGCCATGACCCAATCCGCGCTGATCGAAGCCGATCGTCAACACCTGATCCACCCCGTCGTCAATTACCGTGCGCACGAGGCGCGCGGCGTCACCGTGCTCGAATCCGCCGACGGCGTGTTCCTGCGCGACGCGGACGGCAACACGCTGCTCGATGCGTTCTCCGGACTGTGGTGCGTGAACGTCGGCTACGGCCATGACAGCATCGTCAAGGCCGCCGCCGATCAGATGGCGAAACTGCCCTACGCGACCGGCTATTTCCATTTCGGCTCGCAGCCTGCGATCGAGCTCGCCGAGCGCCTCGCCGCGCTCGCCCCCGCGTCGCTCAAACGCGTCTACTTCACGCTCGGCGGCTCCGACGCGGTCGATTCCGCAGTGCGCTTCATCACGCATTACTTCAACGCGACCGGACGGCCGTCGAAGAAGCACATGATCGCGCTCGAACGCGGCTATCACGGCTCGTCGTCGATCGGCTCCGGCCTCACCGCGCTGCCGGCGTTCCATCGCCATTTCGACATGCCGCGCGCGGACCAGCATCACATCCCGTCGCCGTACCCGTACCGCCATCCGCAGGGACACGATCCGCAGGCGCTGATCGCCGCATCTGTCGCTGCGCTCGACGCGAAGGTCGCCGAGCTCGGTGCCGACAACGTCGCCGCGTTCTTCTGCGAACCCGTGCAAGGCTCTGGCGGCGTGGTCGTCCCGCCGGCCGGCTGGCTGAAGGCGATGCGCGACGCGTGCCGTCGCCTCGGCATCCTGTTCGTCGCCGACGAGGTGATCACCGGCTTCGGCCGCACGGGCCCGCTGTTCGCGTGCGAAACCGAGCGCGTCGACCCCGACCTGATGACGGTCGCCAAGGGCCTGACCGCTGGCTACGCGCCGATGGGCGCGGTGCTGATGTCCGACGAGATCTATGAAGGCATCGCGGGCAGCCGCGCCGATACGGCCGTCGTGGGACACGGTCACACATATTCCGCGCACCCGGTCAGCGCCGCGGTCGGCCTCGAAGTGCTGCGTCTCTATCACGAAGGCGGGCTGCTCGCGAACGGCCAGGCGATGGCGCCCCGTTTCGCGGCCGGCCTCGACGCGCTGCGCGACCATCCGCTCGTCGGCGACGCGCGTTCGGCCGGCCTGCTCGGCGCGCTCGAGCTCGTTGCCGACAAGGCACGCAAGACGCGTTTCGATCCGGCGCTGAACCTGCCGGACCGGATCGCGGCGGCTGCGTACCGGAACGGTGTCGTGTTCCGCGCGTTCGGCGACGGCATCCTCGGCTTCGCGCCGGCGCTCAGCTATACGGCCGGCGACTTCGACGTGCTGTTCGCCCGCGTGCGCAAGACGCTCGACGACGTGCTCGACGACGCCGGCGTGCAGCGCGCGCTCGACGCCGCGCACGCGCAGCCGGCATGACGCGCAAGGGGAAAGCCGGGCTTGTGGCGCGATTGTTTCGACTCTAAAGTAACCGAACATTTAACCCCAGCCTCCTTCACACGAACCATGACGGACAGCAAGCTCGACCGGATCGACCTGCGCATACTCTCGCAACTGCAGAAACGCGGCCGCATGACCAACGTCGAACTGGCCGATGCGGTCGGGCTGTCGCCGAGTCCGTGCCTGATCCGCGTGAAGCGGCTCGAGAAAGCGGGTTACATCGCCGGTTATGGCGCGCACATCCAGCTCGAGAAGCTCGGCGACGTGCAGGTGGTCTTCACCGAGGTCACGCTCGCCGACCACCGGCGCGAGGACTTCGACCGCTTCGTCGCGGCGATCCGCAACGTCGACGAGATCGTCGAATGCCACCTCGCGAGCGGCGGCTACGACTACCTGCTGAAGTTCGTCACGCGCAGCGTGAGCCACTACCAGACGATCGTCGAAGGGCTGCTCGAGCAGAACATCGGCATCGAGAAATATTTCAGCTACGTGATCATCAAGTCTCCGTTCGTCAAGCGGCACTACCCGCTCGAGTCGCTGTTCGGCGAACGGCACTGACGGGCGCCGCGCGACTCGCGCATCGCGTGGCCGCGCAATCCGACGCGGCGGGTACGGCTGCCGCTTTCAGTCGGTGCGCGCCCGCCGCCCGACAACCCGACCCAATCGAAGGACCCGTGATGCCGCTTAGCCTGTCCCGCCCCGAACTCATTCGTTCCGCGAACCTGATCGACGGCGCGTGGCGCGACGCCGCCGACGGCCGCCGCTACGCGGTCGCCGATCCCGCGACGCTCGACCGCGTCGCCGACGCACCCGACAGCAGCGCCGTCGACGCGCGCGCCGCGACCGA
>NZ_JAAGPL010000188.1:0-16926 GCF_017104785.1 Burkholderia sp. Ac-20353
CAGCGCCGACGCCCTGCAGCGCACGGGCGGCGATCAGCATCGCGGGCCCGGTCGCGGCGCCGCACGCGAGCGATGCGAGCGCGAACAGCGTGATGCCGACGCCGTACATGCGGCGCGCGCCGAAGCGGTCGCCGAGCGCGCCGCCCGACAGCATCAGTACCGCGAACGCGAGCGTATAGGCGTCGACGACCCACTGCAGGCCGGCGACGCTCAGATGCAGGTCGGCGGCGAGATGCGCGAGCGCGATGTTGACGATCGTCACGTCGAGTTGCGTGACGACGAAGCCGACGCTGACGGTCGCGACGATGCGCGTGAGCGTGGGCGGGAAGGCGGGGGCGGGGTTCGGTGTGTTCATGCACCCATGGTAGGGCGGTGCGGGCGGCCGACGTTTCAATTTCTCGTGAAGTGTCGATGCGCGAATGGGGACGGACGCTGATGGGTCGACGCGCGAGCGGCGACGTGCGTTGGACCTGGCGTGACTCGCTCAACCGCTCAACCGCGATCGATGACGAGTCGGTGATGGATCAATGACAGATCAATGGCGCTCGCCGCGCCACCGCCCCGGCGCGATGCCGAAGCGCTTCGTGAACGCGTGCGTGAACGCGCTCTGGTCGGCGAAGCCGACCATTCCGGCGATGTCCGCAAGCGGATGCCGTCCGTCGGCGAGCAGGATCACTGCGGTGTCGAGCCGCAGCCGCTGCAGATAGCGATGCGGCGTTTCGCCGAACGCTTCGATGAACAACTGGTGAAACCGGCGCATCCCGTAGCCGCAATGCGCGGCGAGATCGGCGATGCGCAGCGGCTCGGCGAGCCGCGCGCGCAGCCACCGGTCGATGCGCGCGAAATCGAGGCCCGACGCGGCCGTGGCGAGGCCGCTGTCGCCGAGCAGCGCACCGCACAGCTGCGCGGCGGCCTGCCACTGGAAGCGCCGCACGGCCGCGCGTTGCGCATCGCTTGCCGACTCGCCGGCCAGCCCGCCGGGCTGCCCGGAGACGGCCGCAGCGAACCGCGCGACGAGCTCGGTCAGACCAGGATCGATCGATACCGCGCGCGCGGTATCGAACAGCCGCTGAGGCACCGCGAGCGACGCCGCGGGCAGGTCGAGCACGAGCTGGCGGTTGTCGCCGAGGCCCGCGTAGTCGTGACGCGAACCGGCCGGAATCAGCCATGCGGCGTGCCGGTCGATGCGCTGGCCGACGCCGTCCACCGCCATCACCATCGCGCCGTCGACGCCGAGCACGACCTGGTGAAAGTCGTGCACGTCCGACGCTTCCGACGCGTCGTAGCGGCGCAGCGCAATGGCGGGGGACGGGATGCGTTCCATCGGGCGGACGGCGGACAGCCGTGTCAGACGTCGAGCAGTTCGACTTCGAACACGAGCGTCGCGTTCGGCGGAATCACGCCGCCCGCGCCGCGCGGACCGTAGCCGAGTTGCGGCGGAATCGTCAGGCGGCGCACGCCGCCGACCTTCATGCCCTGCACGCCTTCGTCCCAGCCCTTGATGACCATGCCGCCGCCGAGTACGAACGCGAACGGGTCGTTGCGGTCCTTGCTCGAATCGAACTTCTGGCCGTCGGTCAGCCAGCCCGTGTAGTGCACGCTGACGGTCCGGCCCGCTACCGCTTCGGCGCCAGTGCCTTCGGTGAGATCTTCGTACTTGAGGCCCGATGCGGTCGTGATGACTTCCATGACTTCTCCTGAAAGGGGTTGGGTTAAACCGCTATTGTAGGCGAGCGGACGGTGAGTCGCCGCACCACGCGGGCGGGCCGCCGAGGCGGCGGCTGTTGGCAGCAGCGGACAGCAGCGGGTGGCGCACCGGCTGGCGCGATCGTCACTGGAACGCGCGTTTGAAACGAACGGCGACCTTGCGGCAGACCACGCAGCGGGCCCGGTGCCTGAATCGGGCCGCGTTTGAATTGCCCGCCACGCCACGTCCTTTCGCGGGCATTTTTCACGCGATTTTCACCGTGCCGTGTTTGGAAGCGCGCACCTACCGCGTCGCTTGCTTGTCCTGTCCCCCGACGCCTATCTTTACATCTGTTGATGTCACGATTTTCGGGAGACGAACGAACATGAAGCCAGCCGCTTCCGCCACCGCCGCCGACGTGATGCCGGTGCGCCGCGATCTGCGCTTCGACCTGCCGGTCGAGCGCGCGAAGGACTGGCATCGCCTCGGACCGCATGTGACCCATTTTTTCAACGCGCTGTCGCTGCTGTTTCCGGCGGGCGAGCGCTTCTTCATGGATTCGGTCCGCAACTACCGCGACCGGATCGACGATCCGGTGCTGAAGCAGCAGGTGCTCGGCTTCATCGGGCAGGAAGCGATGCACACGCGCGAGCACGTCGAATACAACGAACTGCTGCAGGCGAACCGGCTGCCCGCGCACAAGCTCGACCGCCGCGTGTGGGCGGTGCTCGGCTACATGAAGCGCAAGCTGCCGCATTCGGTGCAGCTCGCGCATACGGTCGCCGCCGAGCACTACACCGCGATGCTCGCCGACTGGCTGCTGCGCGACCCGACGCGGCTCGCCGGCTCGGTCGACGGCTACCGGCAGATGTGGGTCTGGCATGCGCTTGAGGAAACCGAGCACAAGTCGGTGTCGTTCGACGTGTGGAACACGGTGATGGAACCGGGCGCGCGGCGCTACCTGATCCGCATCGGCGTGTACGTCGCGACGACGCTCACGTTCTGGCCGACCGTGTTCCTGTTGCATGTGACACTGCTGTGGCGCGACCGCGCGGCAAGGGAGCGCGTGCGCGGGATGCTGCGGATGTTCGCGTTCCTGTACGGGCCGCGCCGCGGGCTGTTCCCGCGCATCACCCGTGAATGGCTGAGTTTTTTCCGGCCGGGCTTTCATCCGTGGGATCACGACAACCGCCACCATCTCGCGTTGGTCGATGCGCTCGTCGCCCGGTATGGCGAGCACGACGGCGCGTCGTCCGGCCGCGGCCGCGCGGGCGCGCTTGCGCCGCTCGCATCGGGCCGCTGATGCGCAGCGCGGCAGCGCCGCGCTTGCCGCGCGTTGTGCCCGCGCGTCAGCCGGTCAGGTCTGAGGATTGACCGAAATCAAGCGTGCTTCTCGCCGCGCCGCCGCGCGGCGTTGCGCGGCGGCTCGGACCTGAAACGGGTGCGAGCCGATTCGTTGTGTCCGCAATGCGTTGCGCGGGGCCGCAAGCGCCGCCCGCTCGATCGCGCCGCCCGCACCACCGGGATAATACCCCCCACCATCGGGATAATATCCGGCACCACCGGGATTACACCCATCTAGCCGCTTTGCGCCGGCACCGATATACCGCTCAAGGCAGGAAGCATTACGATGCAAATGATGGGCTGGGTATTTTATTCAGACGGAAATCCGGCGAATATGTGGGTTCCGACGTCTGGTGTGTCGCATGCTGCGGCGGCGAGCCGAAGCGCGATACCAACGCTGAGCGGGGAACAACGATGGTTTCAAAGTCACCCGATTCAACCAGGGAGGCGGCGCCCGACGCGGCGCCGGTGTCCGTGACCGCGCCCGAAGCCGGCCGCAAGCTGTTCGTGATCGCGCGTTCGCCGGAGGAGCCGCTGCTCGACCAGTTGCGCGCGCTTGGCTGGGAGATCGCGATCGCGAAGACGGCCGGTGCCGCGCAGAACATGACCGCCGGCGCGGGTGTTGCCGCGGGCCTGATCGATTTCACCGGGTTCACGTCGCGCGATTACCCCGCGCTGAAAGGATGCCTGAGCCAGCCGGCGATCGGCTGGATCTCGGTTGCGCGGGCCGGCGTGTCGATCGGCCCGGCGGTACGCGAGATGATCCGCAGCTACTGCTTTGATTACGTGACGCTTCCGCTTCCGTACGAATGGATCTCGCACGTGCTCGGCCATGCACGCGGGATGGCCGCGCTCGACCGCGTCGACGGTGCCGCCTACGCAGCGGCGATCGGCGAACACGGGATGATCGGCAACTGCGAGGCGATGCAGCAGCTGTTCAGCACGATCCGCAAGGTCGCGAAGACCGACGCGAGCGTGTTCATTTCGGGCGAATCCGGCACCGGCAAGGAGCTGACCGCGCTCGCGATCCACGAACGCTCCGCCCGCGGCAAGGGGCCGTTCGTCGCGATCAACTGCGGCGCGATTCCGCATCACCTGCTGCAATCCGAACTGTTCGGCTATGAACGCGGCGCGTTCACGGGTGCAAACCAGCGGCGTGCGGGGCGGATCGAGGCCGCGAACGGCGGCACGCTGTTCCTCGACGAAATTGGCGACATGCCGATCGAAAGCCAGGCGAGCATGTTGCGCTTCCTGCAGGAAGGGAAGATCGAGCGGCTCGGCGGGCAGGAATCGATTCCGGTCGACGTGCGGATCATCTCGGCGACGCACGTCGATCTCGACGGCGCGGTCGAGGCCGCACGCTTCCGCGCGGACCTTTATCACCGCCTGTGCGTGCTGCGCATCCACGAGCCGCCGCTGCGCGCGCGCGGCAAGGACATCGATATCCTCGCGCACTACGTGCTGCAAAAGTACAAGGCCGACAGCGGCCGCAAGATCAGCGGTTTCACATCGGCCGCGCTCGACGCGATGCGGCGCTACGAATGGCCCGGCAACGTGCGCGAGATGATCAACCGCGTGCGGCGCGGCATCGTGATGGCCGAGAGCCGGCTGCTGACGCCGCACGATCTCGGCCTCGAGACGCCGGGTGAAACCGAGCCGATCACGCTCGAGCAGGCGCGCGCGCTCGCGGAGCGCACCGCGATCGAGAATGCGCTGCTGCGCAACGATCACCGGATCAACAAGGCGGCCGCCGAACTCGGCATTTCGCGCGTGACGCTATACCGGATGATGATCGAGCACGGGCTCAACGATCACGACAACGGCGACAACGGCGGCACCCCACCCGGGAATCCGCCCGACAATACCGGGCATCAGCGGGTCGGCTGACTTGCCGCCTTCAGGTGGCGGCGCGCGATGACGGCCAGCAGCGCGACGAGCACGATGGGCGCGCACTGCGGCCAGGTGCCGGTCGTCGTGGCGGCGAACGCGTGCGCGGGAACGAGCCACGTGGCGATCAGCGCGGCTTTTTCGAGCCTGTCGGCGCCATGCCGTGCGTAATCGGCGGTCAGGATCGCGACCGGCAGTGCAAGCCACGCGAGGTCGTAGTAGATGAGGTACGGCTGCACGAGGATCGTCGCGACCGCCAGCGCGGCGGCGGACAGCCCGAAACGGGCGTTCGTGCGCCAGAGCCAGATGCACGTCGCGACCACGCCGGTGCCGACGGCGGCATGCGCGAGATACGACATGTGAACGGATGCGCCCGCGACGCGCGCGATCGCGAATACGGTCGGCGCGCCGCGAATGGTCGCCATGGAGTTTTCCGCGATGACGTGCTGGAACGTCGTGACCGCACGCGCAAACGCGACGAAGGTGTCGGTACCGAATGCAAGCCAGACCAGCCCGACATAGAGCATCGAGAAGGACGCAGCGGACGCGAGCGTCGTCCAGTGCCGCCGACACAGCAGAAACAGCGGGAACAGCACGCCGAGTTGCGGCTTGATGCAGAGCAGCGCGATGCAGGCGCCGGCGACGACAGGCCGCCGGCCGATCAGCAGCAGCGCCGTTCCACCGATCGCCAGCGTGAGCAGCGCATTCTGCCCGGACACCAGCGCGAGCCACATGCCGGGGAACGCGAGCGCGGGCAGCAGCCAGCGACGGTCCAGCGGCGCGACGGCTGCCCGGACGAGCAGCAGATAGCACGCGATGCCGAGCGCGGACCATGCGACGATCGCAACCCCGAAAGGCAGCGCGGCGATCGGGTAGATCGTGAACAGGAAAGTCGGCGGGTAGGCGAACGGTTCGAACATCGGCGGGAAGACCGACCTCTCCACCGCGTGAAGCAACGCCCAGTTGTAGGCGGCGGCAGGGCCGTGATGGATCGCGAGGCTCGATGCGCTCCAGTACACGACGAAATCCCACCCGAGAATCGGCACGTCGCTCGCCTTCAGCACGAAGTGCTGCCACCACCACATCGCCACCAGGATGCACTGGCAGACAAGCAAGGTGCCGGCATATATCGCGATGCGCTGCGGTGTCAGCCATCCCGCTTCCGGCGGGTACGTTGCGGGTCTCGCGGGCGATGACATGGCTTGCTCCCGGATGAAGGGGGACTTAAGTTACGTCACGTCACACATCGTCCGTGCGCGCGTCCCGGTACGTCCACAGCCGGTGCAGCACGAACGTCACCGGCGGCACGAACAGCACGACCGCGACGATGCTCCACCCGGGCGCGAGGCCGAGCGCCTCGGTGCCGCGCGCGAGCAGCATCGTCTCGACGAGGCCGGACACCGCCACGAGCAGGAAGCGCAGCAGATTGCTCCACTGCACGGTCGCCGAAAAGCTCCACAGCGTGTTCGCGAGGTACGAGAACACGGTCGCGACGACGAACGCGACCGCGTTTGCGGTGACGGGTGACGCATCGAGCAGCGCGAACATCGCGGACGCGACGAGCGTATGGATCGCGGTCGAACAGATGCCGGAGATGCCGAAGCGGAACAGTCGGGCGCGTTCGGCGGCGTAGAGGGAACGGATCACGGGAGGCTCCGGAACGGAAGTCAGCGTGCGGCGACGCGGTGGTGGCGCGCCAGTGTGCGGCGGCGCGCGAGATCGGCGCGCGCGGCGGCCGCGGCCTGGCGCAGCGAATCGCGCGACACGGGCAGCGTCGACACCTTGCTGCGCGCCTGGTAGCGGCGGCGCACGAGGTACACGGGCCGCTCTTTCGACTCGTAGTATATCCGCCCGATGTACTCGCCGATCACGCCGATCCCGACGAGTTCGATGCCGCCGATGAACAGTACGACCGAGATCAGCGACGCATAGCCGGGCACCGGATTGCCGAACGCGAGCGTGCGGCCGATGATGTACGCGCCGTACCCGAACGCGAGCGCGGCGATGCCGAGCCCGATGTAGGTCCAGCTGCGCAGCGGCACCGTGCTGAAGCTCGTGATGCCTTCGAGCGCGAAGTTCCATAGCTTCCAGCCGGAGAACTTCGAATGGCCGGCGCTGCGCGGATCGCGCTGGTATTCGACGATCACGGTCCGGTAGCCGACCCACGCGAACAGCCCTTTCATGAACCGGCGCCGCTCGGGCAGCGCGCGCAGCGCATTGACGACCTGGCGGTCCATCAGCCGGAAATCGCCGACGTTCTCCGGCAGCTTCACTTCCGACAGCGCGTTGTGCACGCGGTAGTAGAGCGCGGCCGCGGTGCGCTTTGCGAACGAATCGCATGCGCGGTTGGTGCGCTTCGCGGCGACGACTTCCGCGCCGTCGCGCCAGTGTTCGATCATCACCGGAATCAGGCTCGGCGGATCCTGCAGGTCCGCGTCGAGCGGGATCACCGCGTCGCCGGTCGCCTCGTCGATGCCCGCGGTGAGCGCGGCTTCCTTGCCGAAGTTGCGCGTGAGATCGATCACGCGCACGCGCGTGTCCGTCGCGCCGATCGCGATCAGGCGGTCGAGCGTGTCGTCGCGGCTGCCGTCGTTGATGCAGACGATCTCGAAGCGAATCGAGTCGATCGCGACCATGACCGGGATCACGACGTCGAAAAAGCGCTCGACCGCTTCGCCTTCGTTGTAGAACGGCACGACCAGCGAAATGAGCGGTTTCTGGACAAGTGCGCGCATGATGTTCCCCCTGTGAACGCCGCTTCAGTGGCGGCTGCCGTGCGGCAGCTCCGGGCGGTCGAGTCGATGAAGCCGCGGCGCCGCGTCGTGCGGCCGGACGGCATGTGCGAAATCGGTGTCGGTCGCGCTGTCGTGCGCGTCCGGCAGGCACGGCGCTTCATGGCGCTCGCGCGAGATGCGCACGACGAGCAGCGCGAGCGTCGCGAGCGTGACGAACGGCATGAACTGCACGTGCAGGTGGTCGACGAGCTTCGCGCTCGCGAGCGGCAGCAGCCACAGCAGCACGAGCCATTCGCGGTCGAAGCGCCGCCAGCCGTGCGAGAACGCATGGCGTGCGTACCACGCGATCACGATGCCGTACCAAGCGAGGTCGTAGTCGAACAGGTAAGGGCTCACGAGCAGGCTCGCACAGGCGAGCGTCGCCGCGCGCAGCGCATACGTGCAGTCGCCGCGCCACGCGTAGCACACGGCTGAAATGGCGACGAGTACCGACACGGCCTCCAGCCCCTTGGTCGCGATCGCGGGCCAGCCGGCCAGCATCGACATCGCATAGAGCGTCGGGATGCGCGCGAGGATCGCCTGGCTGTTGCCGACTGCGTGATACGTGCCCGATACGCCGTGAAGGAAGCTGAGCCACGCGGCGGGCCCGAACGCGAGCGTCGCGAGCGCCGCGCCGCCTGCGACGGTCGCGGCCCACGCGGCCAGCGCGCGCCATTGCCCGGCGCAGAGCAGCGCGAGCGGGAACAGCATCGCGAGTTGCGGCTTCACGGTGAGCAGGCCGAAGCAGATGCCTGCGGCAACGGGGCGCCGCTGCAGCATCAGCAGGCCGAGGCCCGCCAGCGCGGCGGTGAGCAGGCTGTTCTGGCCGACGAGCGTCGCAAAGAACGCGCCCGGGAACGCGAATGCGCACAGCATCGCGGTGCGGCGCGGCACGATCGCGCCGCACACGGCGACGAACAGCGCATACGCGCTGCCGAGCCACAGCGCGGCAGCGAGCGCATAGGGCAGCCAGCCGAGCGGCAGCACCCACAGCAGCATCGTCGGCGGATAGAGCCAGGGCAGACCGCCCTGCATCTCGTGCATCGCCGGGATCGCCTGGAATTCCACCATGCCGACGGCCGTGTACTGCCATGCGTCGAGCGCGTGGCCGTGCGCAGCCAGCCACGCGGCGCTCCAGATCGGCGTGAAGTCGAGCGTCAGCCGCGGCAGTCCCACGCTGTGCGGGCCGAACAGGCGCACGACGTATGCGCCGACAAAAACGAAATAGCAGAGCAGCATTGCGTGCGAATACGCGCGCATGCGCGGCTCGGTGAGCCAGTGCGGACGCCGGCGCGGCCCGGCGGCCGGCAGCTCGGGATGGACGTCGACATGCAGCAGGGCGGGGCTGTGGCGGTGGAGGCGCATCGTCAACTCCTCGCGGCAACGGCGGCACGGCGTGCGACGACGAACAGCACGGCGAGCAGCACGATCGGGCCGATCTGCGGCAGCAGCGGCGTGTAATTGAGGAATTCGAACAACGGCAGAAGCCACGCGAGCACGAGGATGCCCTGGTCGCCGGGCAGCCAGCCCTCGTCGAAGCCATACGACACGAGGCAGAAGACCGCGACGCCGAGCCACGCGAGTTCGTAGCCGCGCAGGTACGGGGTCGCGAGCATCGTGGCGACCGCGATGACCGCGCCGCGCAGGCGTACGTCGCGCGTGCTGCGCCAGACGGTCGCGGCCGCGACGGCGGCGAGCAGCGCCACCGCGATCTGCACCGCGTACGCGAGCGAAAGCGGCAGGCCGGCGAGCCGCATCGCGGCGAACGGCGTCGGCGAGCCGATCCAGTACTGAACGTTGTGCTCGATCAGCGCCTCGCGCGTGATCGACATGCTGTTCATGAAGCCGGTCAGTGCGGCATGGCCGGCGAGCCACGTGCTGGTCGCGACGAGCAGCACGGTGCCGGCGGCCGCGGCCGCGAACGCGCGCCATGCGCGTGCCGCGATCAGTACGACGGGAAACAGCACGGCCAGCTGCGGCTTGATCGCCAGCAGGCTGATGAACAGGCCGGCGACGACGGGGCGGCGCTCGACGTGACGGACCGCGAATGCCGCGATCGCCGCGGTTAGCAGCGCGTTCTGTCCGCACACGGTCGTCACGAACACGCCGGGAAAGGCGAGCACGGCGAGCGTCGCGAGGCGCGGCTGCGGAAGGCGCGCGCGCAGCCCGGACAGGCCGGTGACGGCACGCGCATAGCATAGAAAGCTGCCCGCGAAAAAGAGGAAGAATGCGGGCAGAAACGGCACGAAAGCGAGCGGCGCGACGAGCAGCAGCATCGTCGGCGGATAGAGCCACGGGAGGAAGGTCCGGTGGGTGTAGCTGCCGAAGTGTTCGAGTTCGGCGGCGGTAAAGTGGCGGTAGTCGAAGATGGACGCGATCTGTCCGTGCAGGGTCATGTCGGACGCGGTCCAGAACACCGCGAAGTCGAAGCCCGGCCGCGTGACGTTGTCGGTCGTGAAGCCATGCGTCGCCATCGCCCATGCGGCGAATATCGCGCCGCACAGGATCAGCATCGCGCAGCTGTACGGCACGATGCGATCGGCGGTGAGCCAGTGAGCGCAATGCCACCTGCGACCGCGCAGTCCCCGAATTACTTCGTACATGATTGTTTCCCCGTCTGCCGAAAGAGCCCTGTGGTCCATGTGGCCCGATCGTGTAGTTGTGCGCCCGCGTGTCGAAGCATGTCTGCTTTCTGGCTTTCTGGTCCCGTCGGGCGATTTCATTGTTGGAAAAAAACCCCGGCGATGCAAATGGCCGCGTGCCGGGCGTCGCGCGCGCGGCTGCGCGACAGCGGCCAAAACGCCGTTTTCGGGCGCCGGCGCCGTGGTTGGCGGGGGGGAGTGTTGCGGACCTGAAACATTTCGGCGGTTCGGCCGATGCAAACCTGTACCGGCATCGCGCGGTGCGCGCGGCCGTGCCGATTCGGGAAAGTCCCGAGAAAATTTTTTGAGCCTTGTCCGACGGGGCTTTGCGCCCGTCTTGCACGGGCGAACGCCGGCCGGGATGTATCAGAAGCGAAACTTTTGCCCGTCCGTTCCCGGCCCGCTTGCCCGGATCGGTGTCGAAAGCCCTTGCCCGGTGCGGATCCGTCGTGGGCTGGCCCGCTCTTTGCGATGAGGGAGACGCGGAGGTCGACGGCGTGACGACCAGCCGGTTCAGAGAATCGATCAAACGAGAACCGAAGCTGGCGTCGCCCACGGGGTTACAAGGCCTGAGCATGGCGCTACGAGCGCCGCGCCAGGCCGACTGGGAAACCGTCGCCCGACCAGCGGAATGCCGGCGTCGTCCGGCAACCAGAACGAACGGATGCAGGAAGTCGGGGGTAGAAAAAATGAAAGACCACAGCACATCGCGGCTCGCGTGCGGTTGCCGCGTCACCCAGGCGTCAAGCCGTGGGGCAGCTCATCGATCCGGTCGGCTGATGCCGGCCCGTTCCGACACCGTTCCGGGTGGACGGCGCGTCTGGCGCGTTGCCAGGCTCGTGCATCCGGCCAATGCGTTCCCGTTTGCCAATATCGTCCGCAAAGGCATGTGCGCTCGTGCACACGTGCGGTTGCAGCCGATCTACGCATTCTGATTTCTTGCAGTGCCAGCAGTAGGTCGCCCGAGCCAATGGTGGCAAAGGGTATTTTTTAGCAATCCAAAGGGAGAGTGAATCATGTCGAAGATCGTCCAGCAAGCCAAGCAATTTCTGCGCGATGAACAAGGCGTCACTGCCATCGAATACGGCCTGCTCGCAACGCTGGTCGCCGTGGCACTCATCGCCGGCGCAACGCTTCTCGGTTCGAGCCTCAACACGACGTTCAGCAGCATCGGCACGAAGATCGGCTGAGCGGCTCGACGGGCGATTCCGCAGCGGAATTCGTCCGTCCCGCTGTCTCTTTTGGAGCGGGCGCTCCGGTCGCCCTCCAGAGTCGCGCCATCACGATGGCGTCGATTTCGGCACGATCGGATGACCCGCTTCGTATCGGAGAAGAGCACGGCCGGGGTGGACGATTCGAGATCCACACACGCGTTGTGGCGGCATTGCAACTCGAGAGGAAAGAACCATGTCGGCATTCGTTCATCAGGTTCTGCGGTTCGCGCGCGATGAGGACGGCGTCACGGCCGTCGAATACGGGCTCCTTGCCGTGCTGATCGCGGTCGCGCTCATGGCAGGCGCGTCGCTTGTCGGTTCGAACCTGGATACGTTGTTCAGCAGCCTCGGTTCGATGATGTAACGAAACCGTCGTTGCAGAAGAAAGAAGCGCGTACACGATACGCCCTCCGGTGTTCCGGGCATCCGCCCGGACACATATTGGCTGACGGGGCGCTCGTGCCAGAGCAAGCAGGTCAGGAAAACACGGGGGGGCACCATGCAGTTCTTTGCAGAAGCGGTAGCGAAGTGGATCGACGACGAACGCGGTGTGACGTCGATCGAATATGCGCTGATGGGCTCGCTGGTCGCGATCGCCATCCTGGCCGGCGTCGGGACGCTTGGCCATTCGCTCAACGGTGTTTACCAACGTGTCGCGGCAACTGCGCTGGCCGCGATGCAATGAAACCGGATCCGGAGAAACGAGGTTTGCCATGTTGCCAGCCATGCCGTCCCACCCGATTCCGCTGTGCGTCGCGACGCTCGTAATCGTCGCCGCGAGCAGCGACATCACGAGCCGCCGGATTCCGAATCGCCTGGTCGCGATCGGCGTCGCAGGCGCGCTGATCGCGCAATGCATGCTGCACGGCATCGGCGCGGGAGTGACCGCCTGGCTCGCGGGCGCTGCAACCGGCTTCTTCATGCTGCTGCCGTTCTATCTGCTGCGCGGGATGGCGGCCGGCGACGTGAAGCTGATGCTCGCGGTCGGCGCGTGGGTCGGCCCGGCGCTCGTGGTCTACATCGCGATCGCGACCTTCATCGCGGGCGGTGTCGGCGCGCTCGCGATGGTGATCTGGCAGGGCCGCATGCGGCAGCTGTTCGCGAACATGCGCGTGATCGCAATACGCGCCGCGGTGCGCGGGCAGGGTGGCGCGTCGGTTGCGCCGGTCGAAGGCGAGTCGGTCGGCGCGTTGCCTTACGGCGTCGCGATCGCGCTGGGCACGCTGAGCATGTTGTTCGCGGCGTCCGCGGCGTCCATCTGACACGGGCCGCACACCGCATACGGAGCGATCATGAACAATGACCAACCCTCATCGCAACACGACGCGCAGATCGCCCATCTGCCCGATCCGGCGCCGTCGCGCGAACAGCACACGAAGCGCCCGCCGCGGCTGCCGCGCGCGCCGCGCACGGTGGCGGACACGGGGCTGAGCGAGACCTTTCTCGCCGCGCTGGTGCTGAAGTCCACGCTGATGCACGGGCGCTCGGAGTACGCGGACCTGATCGAACGGCACTGCCTGGCGATCTCCGTGCTCGACGACGTGCTCGCGTTCCTCGTGCGCGAACATCTCGTCGAAATCACCCATCGCGGCACGACCGACATCGACGTGTCGTTCCGACTGACCGACGCGGGCCGTGTGCTCGCGATCGAGGAAAAGGCGCGCAGCAGCTACAACGGTCCGGCGCCCGTGACGCTCGATGCGTACCTCGACGTGATTGCCGCGCATTCGGTGCGCAAGCTGCGCATCGATCGCGCCGAGGTGATGGCCGCGTTCGACGGCATCGTGATCGACCCCGCGATCATCGATGCCGCGGCGGCGTCGCTGAATTCGGGCCGCCCGCTGCTGATCCACGGGCCGGCCGGCAGCGGCAAGACCTTCTTCGCGGAGCGGCTCGGCTCGCTGATGGGCGGCGAGGTGCCGATTCCGTATGCGATCTGCGTGGCCGGCGAAATCATCCAGATCTACGACCCGCTCGTGCACGCCGACGTGAAGACGCAGCCGGAAGGGCTGGCGGTCGATCGCCGCTGGCGCCTGTGCGAGCGCCCGATCGTGATGTCGGGTGGCGAGCTGACGCTCGACGAGCTCGAGCTGCGGCGCGACGCGGGCGCCGGTTACTACCAGGCGCCGCCGCACATGAAGGCCAACATGGGGATGTACATCGTCGACGACCTCGGCCGGCAGCGCGTCGAGCCGCGCGACCTGCTGAACCGCTGGCTGCGCCCGCTCGATCGCGGCTTCGACCTGCTGACGCTCGGCACCGGCAACCGCTTCGTCGTGCCGTTCGACGTGTGGCCCGTGTTCTCGAGCAACATCGCGCCGTCGCAGTTCGGCGACGACGCGTTCCTGCGCCGGCTCGGCTCGAAGCTCTACGTCGGCCCGATGGCGATCGAGGACTACCACGCGGTGTTCGACGCGATGTGCAAGTCGCTCGGGCTCGTGCCGGCCTCCGACGCGTTCGATTACCTCGCGCACCGGCTGCACCTGCCGACCGGCAAGGCGTTCCTTGCCTGTTTCCCGGGCGACCTGCTGCGCCTCGTGGCGGCATCGGCGCGCTATCGCGGCGACCCGCCCGAAGTCACGCATGACGGATTGCACGAAGCGTGGACCGCGTATTTCGGCTCCGCGCCGGAACGTGAGAGCCCGCATCCGCCGTCGGCCGATCGCATCGGCCGCACGCTGGCCTCCGGTTGAGCTGTTTCATTCACGATCTGACGAGGAGCATTGCCATGAAAAACACTCGCGCAATCACGATGCTGATCATCGCCATGGTGGCGGGTCTCGCTGCCGTCGCGTTCGCATCGCGCTGGCTCGTGAGGACGTCGTCCAGCGCGGTCACGCAGGTCGCGGTCGCGACCACCGACCTGAACCTGGGCGAACCGCTCGGGCCGAACCAGATTCGCACCGTGAGCTGGCCGACGGCCAGCGTGCCGCCCGGCGCGTACACCGACACCAAGGAACTCGAAGGGCGGGTCGTGCGCACGAGCCTGTCGCGCGGCGAGCCGGTGCTCGAATCGAAGCTGGCACCGATCGGCACGAAGGGTGGCTTGTCCGCCGTGATCGGCGCGGGCAACCGTGCGATCACGGTACGCGTGAACGACGTGATCGGCGTCGCAGGGTTCGCGCTGCCGGGCAACTACGTCGACGTGATCGTCAACACGCAGGAGCCGGGCAAGCCCGACAACCAGCAGAGCATCTCGAAGATCGTGCTCGAGCACATCCTCGTGCTGGCCGTCGCGCAGCAGGTCAGCCGCGACGATACCGCACCGAAGGTCGTCAACGCGGTGACGCTCGAAGTGGCGCCCGAGCAGGCGGAGAAACTCGACCTTGCACGCAGCGTCGGCACGCTGTCGCTCGTGCTGCGCAACCAGATCGACAAGGAGACGATGAACACCGACGGCGCGACCAAGGTGACGTTGCTCGGCACGCCGCCGGCGCCCGCCGCCGCGCCCGCGCCGGTTAGGGTGCGGACCGTGCGGGTGCACGTGGCGTCCCACCACGCGGCGCCGGCGGTGGCACGCGATTGCGTCGGCGTGCTGACGGGTGTCCACGGCAGCGTCGAATGCTTCTGAATTCATCGAAAAAACGCGTAGTTTCCAGGCCGTACGCGACCCGCTGCGACCTTTGACAGTCAAGCCCGGCGTTTCGCCGGGCACTCGGGGGATCACACGAAATGAAGATCAAACCGCAAAGTTCTGGAGCCGGGCCGGCGCGTAAGAACGCCCTGCGCGGTACGGTGGTCGCGGCGATGCTGTGCGCCGGATGGTTCAACGTGTATAGCGCGGTCGCGCAGGAAGGCGCGGAGGGCGGTGCGCTCGTGAAGGGCGGCACCGCGACGGCGCCGGCCGCAATGGGCAAGGGGCCGATGCAGATGACGATCAGCATGACGCCGGTGCCGGCCGCGGGGGCGGCAGGCGCGGCGGGGGCCGCAGGGCCGCTGCGTGGTCCGAGCTGCGTCGGCGCCGTGCGCGATTCGACGTCCGTCAGCGTGCCGCTCGGCAAGTCGCTGCTCGTGCCGATGCCCGAGCCGGTGCGCAACCGCACGATCGGCAATCCGGCCGTCGCGCAGGCGACGATGGTGTCGCCGCAGACGCTCTACATCCTCGGGCTGTCGGTCGGCACGACCAACATGATCGTGCAGGGCAAGAGCGGCGCATGCCGGATCATCGACGTGGCCGTCGGCGCCGACGCCGGCGGTATCCAGGCTTCGCTCGCGCAGCTGATGCCGAACGAGCGCGACATCCACGTGACGACCGCGGCCGACACGGTCGTGCTGGCCGGCTCCGTGTCGAGCGCGCAGGCGTCGCAGCAGGCGACGGCGATCGCGAAGGCGTACGCGAATGCCGCCAGCAGCAGCGGCGGCGGCGGTGGTGGCAACGGTGGCGGCAATGGCGACAGCGGCGGTGGCGGCGGAAAGACCGGCACGGTGCTGAACATGCTGAGCGTCACGCAGCCGCAGCAGGTGATGCTCGAGGTGAAGGTCGCCGAAGTGTCGAAGACACTGATCAACCAGCTCGGTTCGGCCTTCAACCTGCAGGGCGGCTTCGGTTCGTGGAGCGGCGCGCTCGTGAGCAACCTGCTCGCCGGCGTCGCGAGCGGCATCGTGGCCAACAAGGCGAACAACCGGCCGTTCAGCGTCGCGGTCGACGCGCAGAACACCGACAACCTCGTCAAGATCCTCGCGGAGCCGAACCTCGTGACGATCAGCGGCCAGGAAGCGACGTTCCTCGCGGGCGGCAAGATCTTCATCCCGGTCCCGCAGAGCAACACGGGCGGCGGCACGACGATCACGCTGCAGGAAGAGGAGTTCGGCGTCGCGCTGAAATTCATGCCGACGGTGCTGTCGAACGGCCGCATCAGCCTGCGCGTCGCGCCGGAAGTGTCGGAGCTGTCGCAGACGGGCGTGACGCTCACCGCGACCAACGTCGCCGGCGCGTCGATCCTGCCGCTGATCACGACGCGGCGCGCGTCGACGACGGTGCAGATGGCCGACGGCGAGTCGTTCGCGATCGGCGGGCTGATCAAGGACAACGTGTCGGGTTCGCTGAAGGCGGTGCCGGGCATCGGCGAAATCCCGGTGCTGGGCGCGCTGGCCCGCAGCACGTCGTTCCAGCAGGATCGCACCGAGCTGATCTTCATCATCACGCCGCATCTGGTGAAGCCGCTGCAGACGGCCGACCTGCCGCTGCCGACCGACAGCTTCACGAAGGCGAACGAGGCTGACGTGTTTGCGACGGGCAACATGGAAGGTCGCGGCGGCCTGCGCAAGCATGGCCGGGCACCGGCGCCGGCGAGCGATGCCGCACCGTCGCCGCAGTCGCAGGCACCTGCTCCGGCGCCGGCCCCGGCGCCGCGGCAGGAGGAGCCGAGCGGCCCGAC
>NZ_JAAGPL010000189.1:0-16740 GCF_017104785.1 Burkholderia sp. Ac-20353
TACCACGTCCGTTGCGTTGCTTTGCATTTCCTGTGTACACATGACGCCCTCCGGTGAGGAACTTCACGACACGCTGATTTTACCGATATGGCTTCGTTGCCCCTTGCTGTACATAGGATCTATCTGGGCACACGCGGCCGATAACCGCCGGGTATGAAGCTCCGGAGGCAGGCAACGTGCCTCGCAAATAGCGTTTCACCTCGGCGACCGAGAAGGATGCGACACTGCCAGCCGTCGTGCGGTGTGGGGTGGCACCCGGACGAACAAGCTATACGTGGCGCTGTTCATGCTTTGCCTTCTTAGGCGGTTGCCTGGCGGCGCAGCGAGAAAGCACCGGATTTGAGCTTGAGAGCGTTCTTTTCGATCAGATGCCAGGACAGAGCGGCAAATGGGATCGTGATCAGGAAGGTTACTGCGATCTCGGTGGTCAGCGAGATCGTCGGGAACTTGTAGACCAGTAACTGCTGAATCGGGAACGCATACAGGTACAGGCCGTACGATATGTCTCCCCATCTTCCTGCCTTCGAGATGATCGGCGTTGACAGCTTCCCGAAGGTGAGAAGTACGTAGGGAATCACGAAGCCGCCAGCGACTGCGACGATGTACCTAGGACGATCGGCTGCGGCAGGCCGAGGATCGCAAATGAATGTCCCACAATGACGATCGACGCCGCTACCAGTCGGATGAAATCGAAATTGTTGCTGTGCCGCATGCCGTCTCCAGGAAGTCGGCGCATTGTGCCTGATCAGGAGATCGCAAAATCGGTGCGGACAATGGCGAATTTTGGGGCTATATCTGGACGACGCGATGGTCGCGGAGTCAACGACGAAGGGCGTCGAATGGAGTCGGTTCGAGTTTTCTGCGCGGCTAATCCCAAAAGCTGCGGATCGCGACCGCGACGATCACCGGCACCGAAAACACCAGCGGGATCGCGAAATACTGCGCTTCGCGATCGACGATCCAGCTGTAGATCAGCCAGGCTGCGCCGATTGCGAACGTGACGATGCCGACCAGGACGGCGGCGATATTCAGCACCAGGTTGGAAGGCCGGCGGCGCGCCTTCTCGCGCGGTGACGATTTCATCGGATGAGTGCGGCTCCAGGCCCCGTTTGTGCAAACACGTACAGGAAACCGCATCCGCATCGATTGCGCAAGGGCCGCCGCATTGTGCGCTGCCGCGCGCGACGCGCCTGCACCGACAGGCCACGAACCGGGCCGAATCGCAACGCCGCAATGATGGTTGTGTACGCAACCATTGAGCGCTATGCTCGTCAGCTCCCAGGAGACGGAATCTCATCATGAACGACACGAATTCAGGGCCGGTGCGCGCGGCGATCGTCGGCGTCGGCGCGATCGGCGGGCTGCTCGCGGCCGCACTTGCGCGGGCCGGAATGCAGGTGAGCGCGTATGCGCGCGGCGCGACGCTCGATGCGCTGAAGACACACGGCGTGCGCGTGCTCGACGAAACGGGCGCGCAATCGTCGGTTGCGGTCGAGGCCAGCGACGACGCGGCCGCGCTCGGTGTACAGGACTACGTGGTGATCGCGCTGAAGGCGCAGGCGCTGCCGGACCTGGCCGCGCGCATCGCGCCGCTCGTCGGGCCGCGCACGGTGATCGTCACGGCGATGAACGGGCTGCCGTGGTGGTTCACGCACGGGCTCCCCGGCTCGCTCGACGGCGTGCCGCTCGACGCGGTGGATCCGGGCGGCGCAGTCTCCGCGTTGCTGCCGCCGGCGCAGGCGATCGGCTGCGTCGTGCACCTGTCGTCAAGCACCGACGCGCCGGGCGTCGTGCGGCGCGGGCGCGGCAACCGCCTGATCGTCGGCGCCGCCGATCCCGCGCTCGATGCGGCCGCGGCGCGTTTTTCGGCAGCGCTCGCGGCGGGGGGCTTCGACGTCGAGACGACGCCCGCGATCCGCACCGAGATCTGGGCGAAGCTGTGGGGCAACATGAACATGAATCCGCTGAGTGCGCTGACGGGCTCGACGTCCGTGCAACTGCTGGACGATCCGTACACGCATGCGCTCGCGCTTCGGATGATGGAGGAGGCCGCCGAGATCGGTGCGAAGCTCGGCCTGCATACCGGAATGAGCGGCCCCGAGCGGATGGCGGTCACGCGCAAGCTCGGCGCGTTCAGGACATCGATGCTGCAGGATTTCGAAGCCGGGCGTTCGCTCGAGATCGGGCCGATCCTCGGCGTGTTTCCGGAGCTGGGGCGCAAGCTGGATGTGCCGACCCCGTATTGCGACGCCGTGCTCGGCCTGCTGCGTCAGCGCGCCGCGAACAGCGGACTGTAGGACGGAGCGCGCAACCCGGCCAGCGCGCGACCGTCGGTGCGCGCGGCCCGGTTCAGTCGTCGCGCTCGAGCGCGTGCGCGACGACCTTGTCCAGCAGCCGTTCGAACGTGTTGCGCTCGTTGTCGGACAGGCACGCGAGCAGTCCGTCGTTCCACTTGCGAACGATCGGCATGATCTTGCGATGCAGCGCGCGGCCGTCCGGCGTCAGCGCGATCAGCACGATCCGTCCGTCTTCCTCGCTCGCGCTGCGCGCGAGCAGGCCCTGGCGCAGCAGCGCTTCGGCCGCGCGGCTCGCCTGGCTCTTGTCGAGATTGGTGTGGCGCGCGAGATCCATGATCGAGAACGGGCCGAACGCGCCGACCGCTGCGATCACGCGCGCCTCGGGCAGCGAGATGCCGAGCTTGTGCCGGTACACGTCGCCGATGCCGCGGTCGGAGCGCTTCGTGAGCACGTGGAGGCGATAGGTCAGAAACTGATCGAGCCCGGCTTGACGGCCTTTCATGTCGAATCCTGAGGGTAAAGGGCGGGCCCGATTGTTCCTGTATCGCGCGCTCGGGTCAACGGTCAGCGCGCGCCGTATTTCAGCCGCGTCAGTTGCTCGGCCTCGTTGGCGAGCAGGCTCGCGGCATCGCGGATCGCCACGTCGAGCGTGATCGGGCCCGGCGCGGGCGAGAAACACCCGGAAAAATGCTCGGACAGGCGCGGCAGCGCGGCCGGATCGACCGCGCCCGACAGCAGCGACGCGGGCACGCCGGCCGCCTGAGCATGACGGCACGCGATGAACGGCGCCTTGCCGTGCAGCGTCTGCACGTCCGAGCGCCCCTCGCCGGTGATCAGCCAGTCCGCGCCCGCGAGCGCAGCGTCGAGCCCGATCTGGCGCGCGACGACTTCCGCGCCCGCTTCGAACTGTGCGCCGAGCATGTGCAGTGCGTAGCCGAGGCCGCCCGCCGCGCCGGCGCCCGGCAGGTCGCGGCAGCGGCGGTCGAGCGCCGCTTCGAGCAGGTCGGCGAAATGGCCGATTGCAGCGTCGAGGGTCGCTACTTGCTCCGGCGTCACGCCTTTTTGCGGGCCGAACACGGCGGTCGCGCCGTGCGTGCCCGTCAGAGGATTGTCGACATCGGACATGCCGATGAACTCGGTTTCGGCAATGCGCGGGTCGAGCCCGGACGCATCGATCCGCGCGATCCCGGCAAGCCGCGCAGGCACCGGCTCGACCGGCTCGCCGGCCGCGTCGAAACAGCGCAGCCCGAGCCCCGCGAGAAGGCCCGCGCCCGCGTCGTTGGTGCTGCTGCCGCCGAGCGCGACGAAGAACCGGCGCACACCGTCGTCGAGCAGTTGACGGATCGCTTCGCCCATTCCGCGCGTGCTGCGCGCGTCGACCGGCACGCTCATCCCGACCGGGTCGGTGATCCCGACGATTTCGGCCGTCTCGACGATCGCGGTGCGCGCATCGATTACACCGACCGCCGCGTCGCGCGCTGCGAGCGATGCACCTGCGACGGCGACCGTACGCCGCGTGCCGTTCGTCGCGAGCATCGCGTCGAGCGTCCCTTCGCCACCGTCGGCCATCGGGCAGCAGCGCACGACGGCGTCGGGCCGCGCGCGGCGGATGCCGGTGGCGATCGCATCCGCGACCTGCGCGGCGGAAAGCGAGCCTTTGAACGAATCGGGCGCGATTACGACGACAGGCGCGACGACAGGCGCGGACGGGTGTTGCGGCATGGTGTCTCCGGATGGCGTGATTGGTCGGACGAATGGGTCGGACGAACGCGTGCCGCGCGGCCGCGGCGCTTTCTCCAATGGAGCTTACAGGATGGCGGCCGGGCGTGGATACGCCGCGCGGCATAACGGCAATCCGCGTGCATCGGCGCCGGTCACGCGACCCTCGCGCATGCGCATCATGCCGAACTGGCGGTATCGGGAAAATTGTTTGCTAGAATAGTCGATTCTTCCGGCCAAAGCCGTGCTCCGAGCCGCTTGCGCTGGCCGACCCGGCACTCGCAGGGATGGCGTAGCGCTCCGGCGCGGCGTATGACGCCGCCACGCAGGCACGGCAAGGAAAACCCGATTCGCTCGAATAATTTTAGGACGATTGAAGCCATGGCTAACGTTGTTGAAAACCTCGGCAAGCTTGAACGCCGCGTGACGATTTCCCTGCCGAAAGACTCGGTGCAGAAGGAAATCGACGTCCGCATCCAGAAACTCGCGAAGAACGTGCGCATGCCGGGTTTCCGCCCGGGCAAGGTGCCGCTCAAGATGGTCGCGCAGCAATACGCGGGTCAGGTCGAGGCGGAAGTGCTGAGCGACAAGATCGGCCAGGAGTTCTTTACGATCAGCCGCGCGGAAAACCTGCGCGTCGCCGGCCAGCCGAGCTTCGCGCCGAAGCAGGAGCAGGCCGAAGATGCGTACGCGTTCGACGCGACGTTCGAGGTCTATCCGGAAGTGCAGATCGGCGATCTGGCGACGGCTGAAGTCGAGCGCTCGACGACGACGATCGGCGACGCCGAGATCGACCGCACGCTCGACATCCTGCGCAAGCAGCGCGTGCACTTCCACGCACGCGGCGAAGCCGGCGAGCACGGCGACGGCGGCGCGGACACCGCAGCAAAGAACGGCGATCGCGTGACGGTCGACTTCGTCGGCAAGATCGACGACGTCGCGTTCCAGGGCGGCACCGCTGAAGACTTCCCGTTCGTGCTCGGCGAAGGCCGCATGCTGCCGGAATTCGAAACGGCCGCGCTGGGCCTGAAGGCCGGCGAATCGCGCACGTTCGACCTGGCGTTCCCGGAGGACTACCACGGCAAGGACGTGGCCGGCAAGACTGCCCAGTTCACGGTCACGATGAAGAAGATCGAATGGCCGCACCTGCCGGAAATCGACGCCGACTTCGCGAAGTCGCTCGGCATCGAAGACGGCGATCTGGCCAAGATGCGCGGCGAGATCAAGGAAAACCTCGAGCGTGAGGCGAAGCGCCGCACGCAGTCGATCGTCAAGAACCAGGTGATGGACGCGCTGCTGAAGATCTCCGAACTCGACGTGCCGAAGGCACTGATCGAGCAGGATCAGCAACGCCTCGTCGAAATGGCGCGCCAGGACCTCGCGCAGCGCGGTGTGCCGAACGCGAAGGACGCGCCGATCCCGGCGGAAATGTTCACCGAGCAGGCCGAGCGCCGCGTGAAGCTGGGCCTCGTGCTCGCCGAGCTCGTGAAGGCGAACAGCCTGGAAGCGAAGCCGGAGCAGATCCGTGCGGAAGTCGACGAGTTCGCGAAGAGCTACGAAGACCCGAAGGAAGTGGTCCGCTGGTATTATTCGAACCAGCAGCGCCTCGCCGAGATGGAAGCGTTCGTCGTTGAGAGCAACGTCGTCGATTTCGTGCTGGGCAAGGCGAAGGTGACGGACAAGGAAGTGAGCTTCGAGGCACTCGCGAGCGCATCGGCGCAAGCGTAAAGGTCGCTGTAGCGGCGTGCCGGCTGTCGGAGCGACGGCCTGCACGCCGTTTTTACGTCAGGCGCAAGGTTGCCATTAATATGGCGATTGAGCGGGCGGCTTCCCGCCGTTCAATTTTCAATTCGAACAAGGTTCATTGAATGATCACTCGCGCTGAATTGCTGGACATGCTTGCTTCGAACGCGCCGCAGGGCCTCGAGGCCCAGGCGCTGGGGCTGGTTCCGATCGTCGTCGAAACGAGCGGCCGCGGCGAGCGTTCGTACGACATTTATTCGCGCCTCCTGAAAGAGCGGCTCGTGTTCATGGTCGGCGAAGTGAACGACCAGACCGCGAACCTGGTGGTCGCGCAGCTGCTGTTCCTCGAGAGCGAGAATCCGGACAAGGACATCAGCCTGTACATCAACAGCCCGGGCGGTTCCGTGTCGGCCGGCATGGCGATCTACGACACGATGCAGTTCATCAAGCCGGACGTGTCGACGCTCTGCATGGGGCTCGCGGCGAGCATGGGCGCGTTCCTGCTCGCATCGGGCGCGAAGGGCAAGCGTTTCGCGCTGCCGAACTCGCGCGTGATGATTCACCAGCCGCTCGGCGGCGCGCGTGGCCAGGCATCGGACATCGAGATCCAGGCGCGCGAAATCCTCTACCTGAAGGAACGGCTCAACCAGCTGCTCGCGCAGCACACGGGCCAGGACGTCGAGCGCATCGCACGCGACACCGACCGTGATAACTTCATGTCGAGCGAGGACGCGAAGGCGTACGGGCTGATCGATCAGGTGCTGTTGAAGCGTCCGTGAACTTAGTGGGGTGCCGCCCCATTTGGGGCTGCACACCCGATACGCCCTGAGCATCTGCGGCAAGCGTATCCAGCCGGCTCCGGTTGCGCCCTAGGTCGTGGCGCGCGGAGCATTCGGCGTATCATGTCATCTACCTGTCCGGAGGCTCATACATTCATGGCGGACAAAAAAGGTTCGAACAGCGAAAAGCTGTTGTATTGCTCGTTCTGCGGCAAGAGTCAGCATGAGGTGAAAAAACTCATTGCCGGCCCGTCGGTCTTCATCTGCGATGAATGTATCGACCTGTGCAACGAGATCATTCGCGACGAGGCGGCAGCCGCGGGCGTCGAGGCCAGCCTGTCCCGGTCGGATCTGCCGAGCCCGCAGGAAATTCGCGACATCCTCGATCAGTACGTGATCGGCCAGGAGCGCGCGAAGAAAATCCTCGCGGTGGCCGTCTACAACCACTACAAGCGTCTCAAGCATCTCGACAAGAAGGACGACGTCGAGCTGTCGAAGAGCAACATCCTGCTGATCGGCCCGACGGGCTCCGGCAAGACGCTGCTCGCGCAGACGCTCGCGCGCCTGTTGAACGTGCCGTTCGTGATCGCCGACGCGACGACGCTGACCGAAGCCGGTTACGTCGGCGAGGACGTCGAGAACATCATCCAGAAGCTGTTGCAGAACTGCAACTACGAGGTCGACAAGGCCCAGCGCGGGATCGTCTACATCGATGAAATCGACAAGATCAGCCGCAAGTCGGACAACCCGTCGATCACGCGCGACGTGTCGGGCGAGGGTGTTCAGCAGGCACTGCTGAAGCTCGTCGAGGGCACGATGGCGTCGGTGCCGCCGCAAGGTGGCCGCAAGCACCCGAACCAGGATTTCATCCAGGTCGATACGACCAACATCCTGTTCATCTGCGGCGGTGCGTTCGACGGCCTCGAGAAGGTGATCACCGATCGTACCGAGAAGACGGGCATCGGCTTCGGCGCGACGGTCAAGAGCAAGCAGGAGCGCGATGCGGGCGAGGTGCTGCGCGAGGTCGAGCCGGAAGACCTGATCAAATTCGGTCTGATCCCCGAATTGATCGGCCGTCTGCCGGTCGTCGCGACGCTCGGCAAGCTGGACGAGGCTGCGCTGATGAAGATCCTCGTCGAGCCGAAGAATGCGCTCGTCAAGCAGTATCACAAGCTGTTCGCGATGGAGCGCGTCGAGCTGGAGATCCGCCCGGCCGCGCTGCAGGCGGTGGCTCGCAAGGCGATCCGCCGCAAGACCGGCGCGCGCGGCCTGCGCTCGATCATCGAACAGGCGCTGCTCGACGTGATGTACGAGCTGCCGACGATGAAAGGGGTCAGCAAGGTCATCATCGACGAGAACGTCATCGATGGCGATGGCAAGCCGTTGCTGATCTACGAGGACACGCCGAAAGTGGCGGGTTCGAACTGACCGGCTTGACGACAATGTACTGACGAAAAAAGCCGTTCATGAAACCGTGAACGGCTTTTTTTCGTTTATCTTGTGGGTAACTCTGACTCGACGCGCGGTGGTTACTTTCTTACCGAATATTTCCCACGCTTGAAGGCCTTGCAATCCGAAGTGCCGGCCTCAATTACCGAACAATTGATTCCACTCATGGGGAAATGAAATGTCAGGCACCCAACTTCTCCCGCCGGAACGCATCACGCTCCCGCTGCTGCCGCTGCGGGACGTCGTCGTTTTCCCGCACATGGTGATTCCGCTCTTCGTGGGCCGGCCGAAATCGATCAAGGCCCTCGAAGCAGCGATGGAAGGCGGCAAGCACATCATGCTGGTCGCCCAGAAGACCGCGGCCAAGGACGAACCGACCGAAAAGGACATGTACGAGGTCGGTTGCGTCGCCAATATCCTGCAGATGCTGAAGCTGCCGGACGGCACCGTGAAGGTGCTCGTCGAAGGCCTGCAGCGCGCGAAAGCATTGTCGATCGAGGAACAGGAGACGCAGTTCTCCTGCGAAGTGATGCCGCTCGAACCGGACCACGCCGATAGCGCGGAAACGGAAGCGCTGCGTCGCGCGATCGTGTCGCAGTTCGACCAGTACGTGAAGCTGAACAAGAAGATCCCGCCGGAGATTCTCACGTCGCTGTCGGGCATCGACGAAGCGGGTCGCCTCGCGGATACGATTGCCGCGCACCTGCCGCTCAAGCTCGACCAGAAGCAGCACATCCTCGAGATGTTCCCGGTCGTCGAACGGCTCGAGCACCTGCTCGCGCAGCTCGAAGCCGAGATCGACATCCTGCAGGTCGAAAAGCGCATCCGCGGGCGCGTGAAGCGTCAGATGGAGAAGAGCCAGCGCGAGTACTACCTGAACGAACAGGTCAAGGCGATCCAGAAGGAACTGGGCGAAGGCGAAGAGGGTGCGGATCTCGAGGAACTCGAGAAGCGCATCAACGCCGCGCGCATGCCGAAGGAAGCGAAGAAGAAGGCCGACGCCGAGCTGAAGAAGCTGAAGCTGATGTCGCCGATGTCGGCCGAAGCGACGGTCGTGCGCAACTACATCGACACGCTGATCGGCCTGCCGTGGCGCAAGAAGAGCAAGGTCAACAACGACCTGTCGAACGCCGAGCAGGTGCTCGACGAGGATCACTATGGCCTCGAGAAGGTCAAGGAACGCATCCTCGAGTATCTCGCGGTGCAGCAGCGCGTGGACAAGGTCAAGGCGCCGATCCTGTGCCTCGTCGGGCCTCCGGGCGTCGGCAAGACCTCGCTCGGCCAGTCGATCGCACGTGCGACGAACCGCAAGTTCGTCCGCATGGCGCTGGGCGGCGTGCGTGACGAGGCCGAGATCCGCGGCCACCGTCGTACGTACATCGGTTCGATGCCGGGCAAGATCCTGCAGAGCCTGACGAAGGTCGGCGTGCGCAATCCGCTTTTCCTGCTCGACGAAGTCGACAAGATGGGCATGGATTTCCGCGGCGATCCGTCGTCGGCACTGCTCGAGGTGCTCGATCCGGAACAGAACCACACGTTCGCCGATCACTACATCGAGGTCGACTTCGACCTGTCGGACGTGATGTTCGTCGCGACGTCGAACTCGCTGAACATCCCGCCGCCGCTGCTCGACCGGATGGAAGTGATCCGTCTGTCGGGCTACACGGAAGACGAGAAGGTCAGCATCGCGCAGCGTTACCTGCTGCCGAAGCAGAAGAAGAACAACGGCCTGAAGGAAGGCGAGGTCGACGTGACCGAGCAGGCGATCCGCGACATCATCCGCTACTACACGCGCGAAGCCGGTGTGCGTTCGCTCGAGCGGGAAGTGTCGAAGATCTGCCGCAAGGTCGTGAAGATGCTGCTGCTGAAGAAGGCATCGGGCACGATCAAGGTCGACGGCGACAACCTCGATACCTTCCTCGGCGTGCGCAAGTACGACTTCGGCCTAGCGGCGAAGGAAAACCAGGTCGGTCAGGTGACGGGCCTCGCGTGGACGGAAGTCGGTGGCGATCTGCTGACGATCGAAGCCGCGGTGATGCCGGGCAAGGGCAACGTGATCCGCACGGGTTCGCTCGGCGACGTGATGAAGGAGTCGGTCGAGGCTGCACGTTCGGTCGTGCGTTCGCGTTCGCGGCGTCTCGGCATCAAGGATGAGGCGTTCGAGAAGCAGGACATCCACATCCACGTGCCGGAAGGTGCGACGCCGAAGGACGGTCCGTCCGCTGGCGGTGCGATGACGACCGCGCTGGTGTCGGTGCTGACGGGCATTCCCGTGCGTGCCGATGTCGCGATGACGGGCGAAATCACGCTGCGTGGCGAAGTTCTGCCGATCGGCGGGCTGAAGGAGAAGCTGCTGGCAGCGCATCGCGGCGGCATCAAGCTCGTGCTGATTCCGGAAGAGAACGTGAAGGATCTCGCCGAGATTCCGGACAACGTGAAGAACGCGATCGAGATCGTGCCGGTCCGCTGGATCGACAAGGTGCTCGAACTCGCGCTCGAGCGTGCGCCGACACCGCTGCCGCCGGAAGAAGAGGCGAAGGCTGCGGCGGCTCCTGTCGCGGAAACGGCGAAGGATGCCGGCTCGACGGAAGTCGTCAAGCACTGAGTCTGATGTAACGGCTGTACACGAAACCCGCGGCATGTCCGCGGGTTTTTTTATGTTCAGGGCTGGTAAAGTTTTGAAAGATGAATTAATATTGCGGGCTCGCTGGTTGTTGATGCCGAAACGCAGATCGCAGCCAGATTGAATCCGGAACGGGTGCTTAGCTCAGCTGGTAGAGCGGCGCCCTTACAAGGCGTAGGTCGGGGGTTCGAACCCCTCAGCACCCACCAGTTTCGTGATTCAGCAAGACCAAGGAGCGGTAGTTCAGTCGGTTAGAATACCGGCCTGTCACGCCGGGGGTCGCGGGTTCGAGTCCCGTCCGCTCCGCCAGTACAATAAATGCCCGCCTTGTGCGGGCATTTTTGTTTGTGCATCGTCTCTGTCCACCCAGCCGTCGAATCCCCGGTTCGCCTTTTTTCCCGCCCACTGTTGTAATATCGGACGTTTTGTCCAATATTCCCCGTCACGCATGCTCGATTTCTTCCGTAATCACCAGCGCCTGATGATGGCGCTCCTGCTCCTGATCGTGTTGCCGGGGCTGGGCTTCGTCGGGATTCAAGGTTTCCGCGGCTTCTTCGACGAAAGCGCGAACGTCGCAGCGGTCAACGGGCACAAGATCACGCGTGTCGAATTCGACGGCGCGTTCCGCCAGCAGATCGATCGCGCGCGCCAGATGCTCGGCGGGCAGTTCGACGTGAAGGCGTTCGATACGCCCGAGCACCGCAAGGAAGTGCTCGACGGCCTGATCCAGCAGCGCGTGCTCGCCGACGAGACGCAGCGTCTGCACCTGACCGCATCCGACAATGCGGTCCGCGACGCACTGCTGAGCGACCCGATGATCGCATCGCTGAAGAAGCCGGACGGCTCGATCGACGTCGAGCGCTACGCACAGCTGCTGCAGTTCCAGGGCATGACCCCCGAGCAGTACCAGGAGCGCGTGCGCTACAGTCTCTCGCTGCAGCAGATCCCGGCCAGCATCGTGTCGAGCGCGTTCACGCCGAAGAGTCTCGCGCAGCATCTGTCCGAGCTCGCCGCGCAGCAGCGTGAAGTGCAGGCGCTCGTGCTGAAGACGAGCGACTACGCGCCGAAGGTGCAGCCGACCGATGCGCAGATCGCCGCTTACTACGACGCGCACAAGCAGAGCTTCGCGACGCCGGAGACCGCAACGATCCAGTACGTCGTCTATTCGCCGGCCGCGGCCGCCGCGAGCGCACAGCCGACCGACGCGGACATCAAGAAGTTCTACGACGACAACCCGACGCACTTCCGCAGCGAAGCGCAGGTGCGCGTGAGCCACATCTTCATTGCGGCAGCGAGCAGCGCGAGCGCCGCGGACAAGGCAAGCGCGAAGGCGAAGGCCGAGCAGATCCTCGCCGACGTGAACGCGCATCCGGACCAGTTCGCGCAGATCGCGCAGAAGAGCTCGCAGGATGCGCCGTCGGCGGCGAAGGGCGGCGACCTCGGCTTCATCACGCGCGGCTCGACCGCGGGCGGCAAGGCGTTCGACGACGCGGCATTCGCGCTGAAGCAGGGCGACGTGAGCGGCGTCGTGCAATCGGATCTTGGCTTCCACATCCTGAAGGCGACCGAAGTGAAGCCGTCGGTGATCAAGCCGTTCGCGGAAGTGAAGGATTCGATCGCCGCAGACCTGAAGCAACAGTACGCATCGAAGGCGTTCTCGGACAACTCGGAAGGCTTCACGTCGACCGTCTATGAAAAGGCGAAGAGCCTGCAGCCGGCGGCGGACAAGTACAAGCTGACGATCCAGACGGCCACCGTCACGCCGACGCCGAACCCGGCGCTGCCGCCGACGGGCCCGCTCAACAATCCGAAGTTCCTCGCGGCAGTATTCGCGAACGACTCGGTGAAGAGTCAGAACAACACGCAGGCGATCGACGTCGGCAACAACACGCTGATCTCGGCGCGCGTGACCGACTACAAGGCGGCCGCCGTGCCCGCGCTCGCGACGATCAAGGATGCGGTGCGCCAGAAGGTGATCGCCGAACAGGCGGCCGCGCTCGCGAAGAAGGACGGTGCAGCGAAGCTCGCGGAGCTGCCGAAGTCGAAGGCGACCGCAGGCTTCGCGGCGGTCGAGACCGTTTCGCGCGTGCAGGCTCATGGCCTGTCGCCTGATGCGCTGAGCGCGGTCTACAAGGTCGATGCGAAGAAGCTGCCGGCGTATGTCGGTGTCGATCTCGGTGCGGACGGCTACGCGATCTATCGCGTGAACGCGGTGATCCCGGGTTCGGCGGTCGATCCGCAGCAACTCGCGGCCGCGCAGCAGCAGATGGCTCAGGTCGACGCACAAAGCGAAGGCGAAGCGTACCTCGCCGCGCTGCGCGATCGCTCGAAGGTCAAGCTGTACGGTTCGACGGCCGGCGCCACGCAGGACGGCGGGAACTGATCCCCGCAGCGTCGACGAAACAGGCCCCGCCTTCGAGCGGGGCTTTTTCATGGCGGCGCGCCGCGTGCGTTCAGCCGCGCGGCTTCGCGAGCAGCGGCTTCAGCGACGGCCACACGTTGTCGAGCAGCACGCCCTGGGCCTGCCTGGTCGGATGGATCTGGTCGGACTGGAACATCTCGGGCCGGTTCTCGATACCGGCGAGCAGGAACGGCACGAGCGGCACGCCGAGGTCCTTCGACAGCCGCGTATAGATGCCGTGGAACTTCTGCGTATAGTCGGGCCCGTAGTTGGGCGGCACGTACATGCCGACCAGCACGACCTTCGCGTGCGCGCGCTGCACATCGGCGACGATCTCGCGCAGGTTGCGCTCGGTCGTCGCGAGCGGCACGCCGCGCAGCGCATCGTTGGCACCGAGCTCGACGACGACGATCGCGGGCTTCAGCCGTTGCAGCACCGCCGCCAGGCGAGCCCGGCCGCCGCTTGTCGTGTCGCCGCTGACGCTCGCGTTCGCGACGCTATAATCGATCCGCTCGGTGGCGAGCCGTTGCCGCAGCAGCGCCACCCATCCCGTGTCGCGCGGCAGACCGTATTCGGCCGACAGGCTGTCGCCCAGCACGACGATCACGGGCTGGCCCGCCGTAACAGTCGGTGCGGTCGGTGCTGTCGTGGCGCCGGCGATGCCGGCCGTGCTTGCGGCCAGCAAGCCGCTCAGCAGCGCGGCAAGCGCCGCGCGTCTTTTATTGCGAATTGTCGTGTCCATGCTCAAGATCAACGATCCGGTCATCGAAGCGCATCAAGTGTGCAAGCAGGTCGCCGACGCGACGGGCGAGCTGACGATCCTCGACGGCATCGACCTCACCGTGCGATCCGGCAGCAGCCTCGCGATCGTCGGCGCGTCGGGGTCGGGAAAATCCACGCTGCTCGGCCTGCTTGCGGGGTTGGACAGCGCGACGAGCGGCACGGTTCGCCTGCTCGGCCAGCCGCTCGACCAGCTCGACGAGGACCAGCGGGCCGCGCTGCGCAACGGCACGGTCGGGTTCGTGTTCCAGTCGTTCCAGCTGATGCCGCACCTGACCGCGCTGGAAAACGTGATGCTGCCGCTCGAGCTGCAAGGCGGGATCGGCGCACGCGAGGCGGCCGAGCGCGCGCGTGCGCTGCTCGTGCAGGTCGGGCTCGGCGAACGTACCACGCATTACCCGAAGCTGCTGTCCGGCGGCGAGCAGCAGCGCGTCGCGCTCGCTCGCGCATTCGTCACGCATCCGGCGATCCTGTTCGCCGACGAACCGACCGGCAGTCTCGACGCGGCGACGGGGCACGCGGTGATCGACCTGATGTTCGAGCTCAATCGCACGCACGGCGCGACGCTCGTGCTGGTCACGCACGATCCGGAACTCGCGCGGCGCTGCGCGACGACCGTGACGCTCGACGCGGGCCGTATCGTGACGCCGCACACGGCGCAGCGCGGCGCGTCCTGACAGCGTTTTGCCGATCCGGCCGCGCGCACGCATCGCGCGTCGCGCGGCCGGCGCGCATCAACGCTTGAGCGCGGCGCGCGCGCGGGCGATCAGCGCGGTCGTCGACGAATCGTGCTTCGCCGGATCGAGCGCGTCGGCCGACAGGTCGGCCTCGACCACCTTGCCGAGGATCTTGCCGAGCTCGACACCCCACTGGTCGAACGGATTGATCTGCCACACCGATGCCTGCACCAGCACCTTGTGCTCGTAGAGCGCGATCAGCGCACCGAGCGTGCGGGGCGTCAGCGCGTCGACGAGCAGCGTCGTCGTCGGACGGTTGCCGGGGAACGTCAGGTGCGGTGCGAGCGCCTCGTTGCCGGGTCCGGCAACCTTGCGCGCCTCGTCGAGCGTGCGGCCGAGCATCAGCGCCTCGCTCTGCGCGAAGCAGTTCGCGAGCAGCTTCGGATGGTGGCTCGCGAGCGGATGCTCGGGCGTCAGCACCGCGACGAAGTCGATCGGCACGATCGTCGGCCCCTGGTGCAGCATCTGGAAGAACGCGTGCTGGCCGTTGGTGCCCGGTTCGCCCCAGGTGACGGCGGACGTCGGATAGTCGACGAACGTGCCGTCGAGCCGCGCGGACTTGCCGTTGCTCTCCATCTCGAGCTGCTGCAGGTACGACGGCAGGAAATGCAGCGCTTCCGAATACGGCGCGACGAGATAGCTCTGCGAGCCGAAGAAATTTCGATACCAGATGCCGATCATCCCGAGCAGCACCGGCAGGTTGCGCTCGAGCGGCGCTTCGCGGAAATGGCGGTCCATGTCGTTCGCGCCGGCGAGCAGCTCGTCGAACTGCTCGGGGCCGATCGCGATCATGATCGACAGCCCGACCGCCGACCACAGCGAATAGCGGCCGCCGACCCAGTCCCACATCTCGAACACGTTGTCCGCGGCGATGCCGAACCGGACGACTTCGGCCGGGTTCGCGGACACGCCGACGAAATGTTTCGACAGCTCGCTTTCCGGGCAACCCTTCGCGACGAACCAGTCGCGCAGCGAGCGCGCGTTCGTCATCGTCTCGAGCGTCGTGAAGGTTTTCGACACGATGATCGCGAGCGTCTCTTCCGGATCGACCTGCTCGAGCACGCGCGCGAGATCGGCACCGTCGACGTTCGACACGAAGTGCGTCGAGATCTCGGGCGTCGCGACGTGGTGCAGCGCGTGCACGACCATCTTCGGTCCGAGGTCCGAGCCGCCGATGCCGATGTTGATCACGTGGCGGATGCGCTTGCCCGTGTAGCCGGTCCATGCGCCGCTGCGCACCGCGCGCGCGAACGTCGCCATCTTCGCGCGCTCGGCGCTGATCTGCGCGTGGAACGGTGCATGCGGATCGGTCGCGCGCAGTGCCGTGTGCAACGCCGCGCGGCCTTCGGTCGGGTTGACGACGTCGCCCGCGAACATCGCGTCGCGGCGCGCTTCGACGCCTGCGTCGCGCGCGAGCTGCACGAGCAGGCGCAGCGTGTCGTCGGTGATGCGGTTCTTCGAGAAATCGGCCGCGAGACCGCCGCCCGAGATCGTGAAGCGCTCGGCGCGGGTCGGGGCAGGGTCGTTTTCCGGCGCGAACCAGTCACGCAACCGGGCGTTGCGGATCTGTTCGTAATGGGTTTTCAGCGCAGTCCAGGCGGGGAACGAATTCAGCGTCATGGCGGTTCAAGTGAGGCGTGAATCGGGAGGAATGCCGCACCGGCGCATCGGGATCGGATGTCCGGCGGACGAGAGGACCCGCCGCTCGGCGGGGGACTCAGTATAGCGGCGTTATGTGTCCGCGCGCCCGCACGGGTAAAAAAGGCGATTGATCAGCGTGCGCACCATCGGCGCCAGTTCGCCGGCCGTCAGTCCGGCCGGACCCGCGCCGCTGGCGACCAGCGTGTCGGCCGCGAGGCCGTGCAGGTATACGCCTGCGAGCGCGGCTGCGTAGGGCGCGACACGCTGCGCGAGCAGCGCGCCGCCGTGGAAGATCGGCTGGCTGAGCGACGCGCCGACGCTCCAGATCGCGCCGGCGCCCGACAGCATCGTCGGCCAGCTGAAACCGCCTTGCCCCATCGACGCCGACAGCGACAGCTGCGGGAACAGCTGCGCGGTCGCGACGCCGACCTCGGCCGCGGCCGCCTTCAGCGCCGCGTCGGCCGCGCGGATGTCGGGCCGGCTCTGCAGCAGGTCCGACGGCACGACGACCGGCACTTGCTGCGGCAGATGCAGGTCGGCGAGCGCGAGATCGGCGGGCGGCTGGAGAGCC
>NZ_JAAGPL010000190.1:0-16539 GCF_017104785.1 Burkholderia sp. Ac-20353
GCCGTCGCCCGTCGCGCCGGCGGCCGCACGCGCGGCCGCTTCCTGCTCGGCCAGCGCCGGCCGGTTGCGCAGGTGCAGCAGGAATTCCTGCACCATGCGGTCCCACAGCTCGATCGTCGAGCGCAGATGACGGGTCGACACGCCACCCGCGACGATCACGTCCATCTCGAGCGCGAGGAACGGCCCGTGGCTCGCAAGCCGCGCGAAGCGTTTCGTGCGGTTCCAGTCGGCCACCAGTTGCACGGGCAGGTCGCCCTGCACCTGCAGCACGCAGCCGAGCGTGTAGTCGAGGTAGCGCGTGGCGGCGGCGTCCGCTTGCACGGCACCGTGCTGCGGCGCCAGGCTCGGCGCGACATTGCCGAAGCGCACCGCGAAGCCGACGCCCTGGCTCGCGCTCATCAGCTGCATCGCGCCGTTCTGCTCGGTGGCGGTCACTCGGTAACCGGCGCTGCGGAACACGTCCGCAAGCTGCTCGACGCCGACCGCATCGATCAGCGCTTCCTGTGCCGGGCGCTCGCCCGACGCTTCCATCTTGCTGTCCTGCATGGCTCTCTCTTCCTTTTTTTCAACGAATCGATCGGATCATCCCGCGTGCACCGTGCCCATCACTGCGTGCCGGACGGCGCGGACGCCGGAGTTGCTGCCGCAGCAGCGGCCGCGTTCGCCGCGACCGCCGGCCGCGCTGCCGGGTCGTACTTGCCCGCATACAGCGCGTCCCCGTAGCGCTGCGCGAGATCGTCGTATTTCACGCGTGCTGCTCGCGCGAACGGCTGTCGCGACGCGAAGAACGTGCCGATCCCGACATGCTCGTACGCATCGAGAATCTCGTGACCCACGCGGTACAGTTCTGCATTGTGGGCCGCGCAGGTTTTCAGTTGCGTGTCACGCGCGCTGATTTCGGTCTGCATCTGCGTGTGCTGCGCGTCGCGCGCGCGCGATACGGTCAGCAGGTCCTCATAGGACGACTTGTATTTCGCGAGCGCCTGCGCATCCTGCTCCCGCGCGGACCGTTCCTGCGCCAGCGCGCGCTTGGCCGCCGCTTCGCCGCTCGATTCGCCCTTCGCTGCCGCGGCTTGGGCCTGGGCGGCCTTCAGCTGCGTGAGCGCGGCGTCGCGCTGCTGCTCGGCGGCCGTCTTCTCCGCCTGAAGCTGCGCCTGCGCGTCCTGCAGCTGACGCAGTTCCTGCACGGTCGAGCGCAACTGGCCGCGCAGCTTGTCCTCGATGCTCTGCGCGCCGGCGGAGCCGGCGGCAGACAGCAGCGCGCCGGCGAGCGCCGCCGCGACCAGTGCGTGTTGAGCTGTGTTCATACGGCACTCCATCAGAAGCGGGCGTTGAGCTCGAGCTGCAGCACGTCGATCGACACCGGCGGGCCGTACACTTCCTTCGCGCTCAGGTAGCGTGCCGACACCCACGCGTCGCGCGCGACCGCGTAGGCCGCGCCGATTACGTAGCCGCGCGCGTTGGTGCCGCCCAGGTGGAAGTCGGAGTCGTTGAACGCATCGAGCACGGCGTCGGGCTGCAGGTACTTGTACGCGACCGAGAAGTTCCACTGCCCCTTCGCACGCGGCTCGGGTTCGCCGAACGTCGCCTTCGCGAGGAAGCCGTTCGGGCCGCTGCGGTAGTCGGCGCGCGTCGCATTGACCGACGTCGACTCGTAGTTGTTGACCGGCAGCGACGCCGCGCTGAACGCCTTGTTCTCGTTGTACGCGAGGTTGCGCACGAATTCGCCGTCGAGCCGCAGCTTGAAGCGGTCGGCGACGACGGTATCCCACTGCGCCTTCAGGTCGAGCAGCCGGTAGTTGTATGCGAGACCGAACAGCTGCGGCTGCGGCGTGAGGCCCGGCGCGAGGTTCGGGTTCTGCACGATGTTGCGCAGCGCGATCAGCGTGTTGCCGCCCTGCATGAAGGTCGGCGCCTCGTTGTCCGTGCTGCAGCTCGTCGCGCCGAGATACAGCGCGCACGGCGACGACAGCGTGCCGCGCATGTTCTGGAAGTCGTAGTAAGCGACCGAGCCCTTCAGGCGGTTCTTCGCGTCGATCTTCCAGTCCGCGCCGAACTGCGCGCCGAGCATCCACTTCGTGTCGCTGCCGGCCTTGTCGGTGCTGTTCGACGGGAAGTTCTCGCTCGTGTACTGGATCGGGAACACGCCGAGCGTGCCGAACAGCGTGACGTCCGGGGCCGCGGGCAGCGCATGGCGCAGGTTCACCGCGAGGCCGTCCATCATCAGGTCGTCGGAGAAGATCAGGTCCGACTTGAAGAACGGGTTGTCGAACCGGCCGGCGGTCAGGTTCAGCCACGTCGTCGGCTTGTACGAGAAGTACGCCTTGTTCAGCCAGATGTTCTTCTTGCCCCAGCCGCCGCCAGCCGTGCCCGTGGTCGACACCGGGCCGTTGTCGTTGCCGCTCGCGAGCTGCAGGCCGGCCGTCAGCTCGTCGGACAGCACCGCCGTCACGCCGAGCCGCGCGCGATAGCGCAGCAGGTTGTTGCGGTTTTGCGTCGTGTTCTGCGTCGGCAGCTGCGTCGTGTTCGTGTTGCCGTTGACGTCGAATCCGCCGCCCTGGTTGATCGCCGCGAAGTTCGTGATGTTGTTCGCGTTGCGGCTGCCGTAGAAGTGGTATTCGTCACGCACGCGCATGTCGCCGTCGAGCGTGATGCGCGACACCCAGTCCGGGAACGTGTTCGGCTGCGCCCAGTTCTCGGCCTTCGCCTGCGCGATCACTTCCTGCTTCACCTGGTCGCGAATCTGGTCGCGCACGACCTGCGGCACGTACGGCACCGACACGTCGCCCGGCTGCGTCGGCGCATTGACCGCCGCAGCCGCGGCGACCGGCGCGCCCGATGCACGAGCGGCCTTGGCCTGTGCGGCTTCCGTGCGCGCCTCGCTGATCAGCCCGTTCGCATTCTGCTGCGTGAGCACGCCGCGCTTGACCAGCAGGTTGATCAGGTTGATCACCACGCTTTCGGTCGGCGCGGCCTGGCCCGTGGCCGCCTGCGTCTCGAGCGACTGCGCATGGCCGGCGGACGCGCACGTCAGCCCGAGCGTCAGTACCGCCGCGCCGACGCGCGACAGTCGCAAGGGCATCGCACCGCTGCGGGGCACCCCACCCCGTCCGTTCATCTTCTGAATCATCAAAGCACTCCGAACAATGGCTGTTCTTTTCCGGCAGGATCCGTGCGTCGGACCTGCCCCATGACGTGTTCGCCGCTCATGCCCGCGCCATCACGCCGGCTTGCGGCCCTGCAACCTGACAAGCACCGGATACGCGGTCGCGGGCGGCGGCGCCTCGTCGACCCGGCCGAGCGCTTCGACCGCCGCGATCACCGCCGCGTCGATCTTCGCGTCGCCGGTCGACTGCGCGATCGTCACCTTCGTGATGTGTCCCGACGGGTCCATCCACAGGTTCAGGCTGCCCGCGAAGCGCGCGCCGCCGGCGTCCTGCACACCCTTGTCCTGCTCGATCGCGCGCTGCAGCACGTAGACCATGTATTGCGCATAGCTCGCGTTGCCGAACCGACCGCCGCCGCCGCTGCCGACCATCCCGGAGCCGTCGCCCGCGCCGATGTTGAAGCTGTCCGTGCCGGCCTGCGCGGGCGCGTTCATCGTCATCTGCTTCGGCTGGTTGTCCGACGGCTTCGGCGCCTCGGAAGGCTTCGGCGCGACGGTCGGCTTGTCGACCGGCGTCTTCACCTCCTCCTTCACCTTCTCGGGCGGCGGCTTCTGTTTCGGCGGCGGAGGCGGTGGCGGCAGCGGAATCACCGTCGTCACCTGTGGCGCGCTCGCGCGCTTCACGCCCGTGGTATCGCTGGCGAGATGCCAGATCAGTGCCGCGATGCCCGCGATCACGAGCGCGATCACGGCGGGCTTCACGTAGCGGGCCGGGCCCTTGTCCGGCGGGCCGCCGTTGTAGGTCATTTCCATCGCCGGTCCCTAGCCGCCCTGTTTGGCCTTGCCCGTCACGAGGCCGACCTGCGACAGGTCGAGGCGCCGCAACAGGTCGAGCACGTCCATCACGCGCTGGTACTGCACCGCCGCATCGCCCTTCAGCACGATCGGAAACTCGGGATTGCTCGCCTTCTCGGTACGCAGCCGGCTCTCGAGTTCGTCCATCGTCACCGGATACGCATCGAGGAAGATCTGCCCCGAATCCGCGACGGTAATCGCCTTCGTCTTCGGTTTTGCGAGGCTCGCGGACGAGCTCGCCTTCGGCAGATCGACCTTGATGCCCTGCACCGACGCGGTCGTCATGATGATGAAGATGATCAGCAGCACGTACGCGAGGTCGAGCATCGGCGTGATGTTGATGTCGTCGTACGGCTTGTCGTCGTCCTGAACCTGCATGGTGGTCTCCCCGCGTCCGTTCAGTCGGCCAGCACCGCGTGATCCGGCGCGCGATGCGCTTCGGCAAGCCGCGTGACGAATTCGTCGACGAACACCTGCATGTTCGCGGTCACGTTCTTGTTGCGGATCAGCAGGTAGTTGTAGCCAAATAGCGCCGGAATCGCGACGAACAGGCCCGTGACCGTCGCGAGCAGCGCGGCCGCGATACCCGGCGCGATCGCGTTCACGTTCACGTCGCCGGCCGCCGCGATTGCCGCGAACGTGATCATCACGCCGACCACCGTGCCGAGCAGGCCGAGGAACGGGCCGCCCGAGATCGCGATCGTCAGCAGCACCATCGACTTCGACAGCCGCTGGTTCTCGCGCACGAGCGTCGCGTCCATCGACGCGCGGATCGCCTCGATCGATTCGCTCGTGATCACCGTGCGGCCGTTGCCGTCGACACGGCTGTGGATTTCATGGACGCCCGCGCGATACAGCCGATACAGCGACGACTGATACAGGCGGCGGCCTTCCTCGCTCTTCTCGTCGACATGCGCGAGGCCGACCAGGTGGCGGCCCGCCACTTCGCGAAAGCGCTGCACGAAGAACTGGTTGGCCTTGTCGACCGTGCCGACGTAGCGCGCCTTCGTCCACATCACGACCCACGACACGGCGGCCATCGCGAGCAGGATCGTGATCACGACCCACGCGTCGACCGTCACCGACTGCACGATCACGCCGAAGTAGCCGAAGCCGAAGCCCGACTGCTTCTCGTCGTTGCCGTACGCGACGAGCTTCGATTCGGAGCCCTGCGCGAGCGTGTCGACCGCGATCGCGGCCGGCGAGCGTGCGATCTTCGACAGCCGCAGCTCATCCATTGCGCCCGTGTAGCCGGCGAAGCCTGCCGGCGCGCCGGCGACGTCCGCACCGACTGCTGCCGCACTGGTCAGTGCCGGCAGCGTCGCGGCCACTTGCGCCACCTGCTTGCCGTTCGCGTAGACGGTCAGGTTCTTGCCGTCGGCCGTCACCGCGACATACGTCCACTGGTTCGCGGCGACCGGCGCTGCGCCGAGCGTGCGCACCGGTGCAGCGCCGCCGTCGACCTGTGCGAACGGCACGCCGTTGTCGAGACCGATCAGCAGTGCATTCGCGCCATCGCGGCGGCTATAGAGCAGCGTGTTCGGCGCGAGCGCCGACGGTTTCACCCACGCGCTGAACGTGAAGCTGCCGCCGGCGGCAACGTTCAGCGACGGGCTGGCCGGCAGGTTCAGCGCGGTGCTGCCGTCAAACTGCGCGCCCTTGCCGACGATGCCGTCCTCGATGGTCTTGAACGGTGCGTTCTGCGCGTTGTTGCCGTACGCGGTCGCGTCCTTCGGCGGCGCGCCTGCCGCGCTGTTGAAGTGATAGACGAGCGTGTAGTCCGCATCGAACGTCTCGGCCGGCTTGCCGCCATCCGGCGCCTTCTTGTTGCCGTAGTACATCCAGATCGATTGCGCGGCGCCGGCCGGCAGTTGCGGGATGTCGACCCAGATCAGCGCGACGCCGAGCATCGCGTCGTACTGCTCGATGTGATAGTTGAGCGGGGTCTTGTCGTCGGCCGCGACGAAGCGGATATCCGCGCCGTTGTCCGCGAGGCCGTCGAACTGGAAGTTGCCCGAATGCAGGCGAATGAGCAGCGGCACGCGGCCGGCCGACTCCGTCAGGTTCGCACCCTTCGGTCCGGCATCGATCGTGATCGCCTTCCGGTACGACCAGTCGTTCTGCCACCACGCGTTGGCAATGCCGGGCAGCACGCCCAGCAGCACCGCCATCAGTAAAAACAAGACTCGCTTCACGATCCACTCCCGGTATGAACGATCCCGGCGCTCCGCGCGGGACCCGTCCGATCAAAAATCCGTCAGGTCAGAACCCCAGTCGCACGTAGAAATCGAACCTGGGGCTGTATTGCCTCGTGTAGACACCGGCCTTCAGCGGCCAGCCGGCCTCGAAATCCGCGCTCGCATACTTGAAGAGCTGCAGTCGCGTACCGACCCCGACGCTCAGCAGGTTGAAACTCGACGTCTGTTCCGGCAGCGGGCTCAGCAGCCACAGGTGCGCGGCATCGACGAACGCGTGGAAACGCCATTCGTTCACGCGGCCGCCGAGGTATTTCGCGAGCGACGGGCTCCGCAGTTCGAGCGAACCGATCACGCCGCTGTCGGCAGTGTCTTCCGCCTGCATGTAGCCGCGCACGCTGTTCATCCCGCCCGCGGCGAACTGTTCGCTCGACACGAGCGGCGAGTTCGAGATCTGCGCGCTGACGTGTGCGTTCGCCTGCATGTCGTTCTTGAAGCGCTGCGTGTGATTCACGTCGAATTTCCCGTACACGAAATCCGGCGTCGCGTTGTAGCGCTTGTTGTCCCATGCGCCCCAGTCGCTGCCGAGGCCGCGGATGTTCGTCGTCAGCGCTGCGGAGAACGACGTCTGCGACTGCTGCAGGCTCAGCTGGCCGTTGTACGAGACTGTGACCGGCACGTAGGTGAGCGGCGCGGTGGACGTCTGCCCCGCGAGGCTCACGTTCTCGTCGTAATGCTTGCGATCGATCTCGACGCTCACCGAGTGCGCGTACGTGTCCGACGACGGCAGCGCGTAAATCGCGGTGAAGCCGTAGGTCGTGCCCTTGCCGAGCACGTTGGTGCCGCCGACCGACGCGACGTTGCTGTCCGAATGCACGACGGTCGCGAGCAGGCTCCAGTGCGTGTCCTTCAGCGGCGCGAGATACGAGAACGAATAGACGCGCGCGTCGTTCGGATGCTGCGGCGCGAGCACATAGGTGCCGGAAATCACGTGGCCGAGCTGCCACAGGTTCGAATAGCTGAAGCTCGCGGTCGTGCGCAGCGTCGACGTGCCCGGGCTGTTGTCGTTGTTCAGCTCGAGCGAGCCGTGCAGCGGACTGTGATCGTCGACCTTCAGGTCGACATCGACGGTCTGCGGCATCGCGCCCGGCTTGAGCACCGGTATCACCTGACGGTCCGCCGAGCGGTTCAGGTCGGTGAGCTGCTGCTGCGCCTGGTTGAAATCCGGCACCGAGCCTTCCGCGAGCGCCGGCACCGCATCGCGAATCTTCTGCGGCGAGTTGTAGTGCGCGCCGTCGACGCGCAGCCGGCCCACTTTCGCTTCCACCACCTGCAGCAGGATCACGCCGTTCTTCACCTGCTGCTGCGGCAGCTCGACGACGACCGACTGATAGCCGCGGTCCTGATACGCCTTCTGCAGCGCGTCGCGTGCGGCGTTCACGTCGGCGAGCGTGCGGCCCGGCCCTTCGAACGGATAGACGGCCTTCTCGATCTCGATCGCCGGCAGCGTGGTGTTGCCGCGCACGATGAACTCGTTGACGTCGAACGTGCGTGGCGCACCCGCCGCGCCCGGTGTGCCCGGCGTGGCCTGTGCAGCCTTCGCATCGGGCGCCGCGTCCTGCGCGCGTGCACCCGACGCGAGGCTCAGCCCCCCGACCAGCGCGACGCCGGCCAGGCACCGGCGTCGTCGTCGCCGCTGGTCGTGTGGTTTACGGTCTACTCTAGGCGGCATGCGCCATTCCCCTTTTTGTTCCGAATCCCGCTACGCATGCGAGGCCGCCGTCCGGCACGCCCCCGCTATCAAATCCCTGTTTCAGTTCGATGACTATCCGTCAGTCATCCTTAACATATCGGTCACACCTTGTTCCTCCGATCCGCCCGCCATGCCTGCTTCAGCTGCTTCGTCAGCGATGCCCGTGCATTTCCGGGGCCGCGTCGCTATCGCGGCCGAACGCGTCGGTCGCGAACCGCAGCAGCGCATCGACGCACGCGTCGATTCCGCAGCTTGCGGTGTCCAGCACCAGCCCGGCATCCGTCGGCGGCTCGTATGGCGACGACACGCCCGTGAATTCCGGCAGTTCGCCGCGATACGCCTTCGCGTACAGGCCTTTCGGGTCGCGCGCCGCGCAGACCTCGACAGGCGCGCTCACGTACACGTCGCGGAACGCGTCGCCGATCGCCGCGCGCGCTTGCTCGCGCATTGCTGCAAGTGGCGAGATCATCGCGACGATCACGACAAAGCCGGCCTCGACGAACAGCGCCGCGACTTCGGCGGTCCGTCGCACGTTCTCGAACCGGTCGCGTTCCGAGAACCCCAGGTCGCGATTCAATCCGTTGCGCAGCCGGTCGCCGTCGAGCACCATCGTCGGCGTGCCGCGGCGGCGCAGGCACGCAGCGAGCGCCTGTGCGAGCGTCGTCTTGCCGGCGCCCGACAACCCGGTCAGCCACAACACGCCGCCACTCGTGGCGGCTTCGGCCAGCGCATTCGCGCGCACCGGCGACAGCGCCGCGCCGTCGCTGGATGCTCCGTCGTTGAATGCCCGATCAGCAGCACCTACCGACAAAGACGAAACCAGCGGGGAAAACCCGCAAGATTTGATGTTCATCGCGTGCTCAATGGTCGGCGCGGTCGGCGGCGGCCGGTTCGTCCGCTTCGCGCGGACGCGTTTGCCAGAACCCGCCATGCATCGTCACGATCGACGGCGTCGCGCTCCATTCACGCGGCCCAAGAATCTCGGCGCGCCGCACGTTCGGCAGCACCTGCACGTCGAACACCTCGTCGACGCCGTTGAAGAACTGCAGGATGCCGAGCACCTCGCCGCTGTGCGCATCGAGCGCGGCGACACCCGCGACGAGCGCATCCTGCTCGCTTTCGATCGGCAGGCCCTGCGGCCCGCGCTTGTCGCGCAGCTTCGACAGGCCGACGAACAGCACGCCGCCATATTCGGCGAGCCCGTGCGTGAAGCCCGGCAGCTTCGCGAGCACGCGCTTCGCGCCGGTCTGCGGATCGATCTGCAGCACATGGCCGCGCCCGCCTTCGAGCACATGCAGCCGGCCGCCGATCACGCGCGGCGAATGCGGCATCGACAGCCCCGATGCGACAATCCGGCCCGACGGCACTTCCATCACGATGCCGCCGCTGGCCATGCCTTCGCGCCAGCCGAACGGCGTGTCGCTGTGCCCGAGCGCGGTCGCGTAACGTACCTTGCCTTCGCTGAACGCCATCCCGTTCAGATGGCAGCGGTCGTCGGGCACCGTCGCGGTGACGAACGGCGGCTGCCAGATCGGCGTGAAATTGAAGTAACCGTCAATCACGCAGATGCACGAGTAGCGCGTGTTGACCGCGAGCACCACCTGCTTGTCGAACGCCATGTCGTGCAGGTCGAGATCGCCGGTGTAATAGGACAGACGCGGAACGAACATCGCGTCGTAGTAGTCAGGGCGGGTCGGGTAATGCGGCGCGAGCGTCGACACGTTCGCGAACACCATCAGCTCGTGAATCGTCGCGATCGCGAGCCGGTTGCCGGCAACCGCCATCCCCATAGAGCGCGGCAGCAGGCACGCGGACAGCGTCGGGATGCCGTTGTCGACGCCGACCAGCGCGACGCCCGACGGACGGCGGCTGATCGCGAGCGAGCACTTCAGCGCCTCGAGCACCTCCAGGAAGCGGCCCGTATCGCGCAGGTTGATGTACGGCTCCGCAACATCGTCGTGCTCGGCCGGCTGCGCCGACGCCGTGACGTCCTCGATGTCCTGTCGTGCTGCGGTTTCGCTCGCCGAGCGAGTGTTCTCGAACTGTTCCACGTCCATGCACCTGTTGATTGCGCGCCGCGTTGCGACGACGGTCGATCGGTCTTACTCGTGTCCCATCGCGGTTCGTTGCGTCCGCATCCGGGTGGCGTTGCGCGTCGAAGCGAACAAGCCTGAACAACTCCGGATACAGCTCACACCTACCTAGACGGAACGGCTTGCGGATTGCCGCACAATTTTTTGCAATTTCGTTCGCAATTTCGTTCGCCGTGTCGCCGCGATCCGCCGGCCGCGCGCAACGACGCGGCCGCGATCGCGGTCGCGGCCCATCACTTCGAAAGAGGGAAGGTCATGCAAGCAGGAATGCAATCAGGTTGCGCGCCGCTTCGCACGAGCGACGTGCGCGGACGAGACGGCACCGCGCGCGTTACATGCGCGGCGCGCGCCGTCGCGTTGGCCTGGCCCTCCACACGCGTGCACCGACGGTCGCGTCGTGACCCGACGTCTGTCATGTTCGCGCCACCCGCCTGTCGACGGGCGACGCCGGTCCGGATCGTTCTCGCCGCGCCCTCTCCCGCGCAACAAGACCGCCGTGCTGCCCACCTTCGCCGGCACCGGCGGAACGCTTGCGCGCACCCGCCTGCGTACCCGCTTACGTACCTTGCAGCAGCCTGCTAATCGTCGGCTTCCAACCAGTAACTTTTTGTGACATTGCACCGAACTTTCATCCAAACGGATCCGCGGCCCCCGTCACTGGCTCTCCTCGACGCTGCGCCGCTCGACGGCACTGAGGCCCGCGAGCGCCGACAGGCGCGCGAGTGCGTGCGCGTCCAGCACGCCGCGGCCGACGACCTGCAGCGCGCTGTCCGGGTCATACGACAGCGTCGCCGGCTTCGCCTTGCGACGCGTATCGTCCGCGCCGCCGTCGCCGAAGCCCTCGACCTGCACGCTGATCGACCAGCGCCGCCGCCCGGCCCCCTCCGCGTTGCCGCGGGCGAGACTCTGCGCGATATCGTTCGCGGCCGACGCCGCGGCATCCGCCGCCGTCAGCGCGCCGGTGTCGATGCTCGCGACGGCCGGCAGGCCGGTCGTCTTGCCGCCCGCCTGGATGTTCGCCGCGTTCACGACATGCAGCGCGGCGACGTTCAGGTTCCCCGACACGCGGATCCCCGCCTCGCCCGCGTCGATCGTGCCGAGCGGCGCGACGAGGTTCATGTCGCCGGGCAAAATGCCCGGGATCGGCGCGAGCGTCGCGAAACCCGCGCCGGTGCTCGGCACGGTCGGCGACAGCGTCACGTTGCCGTAGGCGTCGTACAGGCGCCGCGCCTGTGCATACACGACGGTCGTCTTCGCGCCACGGCCCGCGTTGATGTCGCCGGTTGCCGGCTCCACCGGCGCCCTCTGTCTGACTAAGACCGAGTTTCGGCCGATCAAGATGCGCAAGCGCTGCCGCAAAGTATGCGCATCCGAGGCCCAGGTGACATGAAAATGCGCTGGATCGCCGGAGTGATGATGCGTGGTGCGAATTTTAGTGACCGAGATCAATCAGATCGGCAACGCGATCACCGAGTCGGCGTTCATGCACACCGGACTGGCGAGCCAACCGCGGAGCGTTGCCGACGAGCGGTCACGCTGCATTGCCGCACTACCAGCTTCGTCATACTCCTGGTGCGCCTCGTCGGTGGCTGAGCCAACACGCCAGCGGCAATCGTTATCGCGTCAAAATAGACGCCACGAAATTCGCCAAATATCTTCTCATGCTTTTTTATGCAATTGATATATAAGGATTTTTTACCGTGCAATCCCGACGTCTTCAAGCACAAATAGTCGCCACGGAACGCGCCACCTCGCACCTGGCCTACGCCTATCCATGACTGACACTGCCAGTTCGTACCCCTATTACGAGCCCCATCAGATGTCCCCAATGTTGCCCGGTGACCACCGGCTCGATGGTCTTCGGCCACTCGCGGCTGATGTCATCGCGGGGGCAAGTGGTCTTGTTGCCCACGGGATGCCGCGGTTGCGCGCGTTGTTGCGCGACGCGCTTCGGCCAATGAACTCGTACTATACGAACAAGATTGAGGGCCAGCATATTGAACCGTTGCTCATCGAGCAGGCCATGCGGCAGGACTTCTCCGGTAGTCCGGACGAGGCACGCCGTCAACGGATCGCCCTCGCCCACATCAACACAGAGCGCTGGAGCGAGACCGCCTGGATAGTATTTGACTCAATGACTTTTTTCACGCCCGAAACGGTGCGTGAAATTCACCGACATCTGCACGCCCAGCTGTTGCCTGAAGATCTCGCGCAGCGAGGCGACGATGGCGAGCTCGATGCGGTAACCCCTGGCGAATGGCGCACGCGCGGAGTTCGCGTTGGAAATCACGTGCCTCCCGATCCCGCGCGTATTCCTGCGCTCATGCAGCGCTGGCATGACGCCTACCGGCATGCCCGGGCCGGTGAAACAGCGCTCATTGCGCTTGTCGCAGCACATCACCGCCTGGCGTGGATTCACCCATTTCTGGACGGAAACGGCCGTACTGCGCGCCTGCACACGCATATCGGACTCGCTGGGCTTGGGCTTACTCACGGGCTGTGGTCGCCCATGCGAGGGCTTGCTCGTTCGCAGGCGCAATACTATGAGCGCCTGATTGCTGCCGACCAGTCGCGTCAGGGTGATCTGGATGGTCGCGGCAACCTCACCGAACACGGCCTCGTCGAGTTCATCGAATTTTTCCTCGGTATATGCGCTGATCAGATCCGCTTCATGGACGCGATGCTGGACCTCCGTGCGTTTGAGAATCGTCTTGCGCAGATGCTCGCCGCGCTCAGCCAGGACTCGGACACCCGATTTCTGCGCGTGGAAGCAGCACCTGCACTTTCGTATCTCGCGACCGTCGATTCCATAGACCGGTCACGGTTCAAGGCGATGACGGGACTCGCTGCACGCACGGCGGACAGAGTTCTCGCGGACCTGTTCAGGATTGGCATCTTGCGCTCGCCCAGCCCACGAGGTCCAGTGGAACTGGCGATCCCGCTGTCACTTTTTCGGTGGCTTTTCCCACGGCTTTGGCCCGAAGCGGAAGCCACGGGCGGTTAAGCTGATCAACATTATGACTATTGGCGGGAAGAAAGCCGTCATCTCCTACGATCCCGACACCGAGACGTTTCGTGGAGAGTTCGTCGGCCTGAACGGCGGAGCGGATTTTTACGCGGTCGACGTCTCGGGGCGACATCGCGAGGGCGAACTTTCGCTGAAGATCCTCCTCGAGGAATCCGAGCGGCGCGGCATCGATCCACACAAGAGCTTCTCGGGAAAGCTAACGCTGCGGGTCTCACCGCAAACGCACGAAGCCGCTGCGGTAGCAGCGGCCGCGCACGGGGTAAGCCTGAATCAGTGGGCGGTCAACGTGCTGGAGCAAGCCGCGGCAGCGCAGTAAATTGCAACCCATGCCGGATATCGCCAGCAGCAGAAGTCGGCGCCGCCCCGATGACTATCGCCCCTCCGTGCTCGCGCACTGGCCACGTCATGCACGCGCCGCGTCTCCGAGGCGAACCGCGGATCGCCCTTGCGTTTGAGGGTCATGTCGTTCGGCACAACGGTTTGCCCGAAGCGATGCTTGCCGCGGGCGCGAATCGGCATGGCGTGCTCGCCGCTGCCGAAACACAGCGTGGCGCGGGCGGCGGTGCCGCCCAAGTACATGCGCTTCCGGCCCGCTGGATCCGGATAGCTGTAGCCCGCAAAGCGCGTCACTGACTTGATCTGTGCAAAGCCGGGGCTCTACCCCGACTTGACGGCATGTTGCATATCGTTCAGCTTGGCTGTACTGCATTTACAAGCCATTTTTTTGAGAACATCGGACGTGTCGCTATAGCCTGACTCCAAAGGAAAAGCCCGCCGGTCCAAAGACAAACGCCGCAAATAGTCGCCAAGGAACGCGCCAACTCGCACTTGGCCTTTGCCTATCCATAACTGAGACCACCAACTCGTACCTCTATTACGATCCCCATCGGATGTCCCCGATGTTGCCCGGTCACCATCGGCTCGATGCTCTCGGCACCCACAAGAAGAAAGCCTGCGGCAAAGCGGCCTGCCAAACGTCTTGATGAATAACAAGACCGTCAACGGTGACACCATGTCGATCGCCACGATACTCAGGCGGTGGCTCGCAGAGAAACTGACCGCCGTCCATGCGGCCACGGCCGGCGGACGCCTGCGCGGCGGTGGCTACGGCCGGCCGATACCGCGTGCGCGCCCGCTGCGCTGGCGCGCCCCCTGGCTGCCCTGGCAACTGCTGTCGTGGGTCGCGCTGACCGTGCTCGCGCCGCCGTTCTGGTCGATCGGCACGCTGCTGCTGATCAACCCGGCGAGCGACCAGCCGTTCTTCTGGGGCGCCGCAATGGCGATCGTGCCGATCGCGAACGGCGTCGCGATCGTCGCCGCGAACCAGCATCATCACCGCGCGCCGTTCACCAGCCGCCGCGCGGTCGCCGCGCATTGCTTCTGCATCGGCATGACGCTCTCGTGCGTGCTGTTCGCGCTGCTGCTGTGGCACGCGGACGCGATCGCCGGGCTGATCGGCCCGCTCGCGCTGTCGGCTGGCGGCACGCGCGACGCGTCGCTCGCCGGGTGGGTCGCGGCGCTCGTCGCAGGGTTCGGATTCGCGTCATCCGCGCATGCGAGCATGCTGCACGCGTGGCTGGCGTTCGACGTGTGACGGCCGCGCACGCCATGTCACTCTTACGTCACCGTTGCGTTGCCCTCATGTCGCCTCACGTAGACGAAACCCGACCATGTGCCGACACGAACCTCTTCGCATGAAACGCGCATCGCGCGAGCGCGGCATCGCGCTCATCACGGTGCTGCTCGTCGTCGCGCTCGCCGCGGCAATCGCAGCGAGCGTGCTGTGGCGCCAGCAGGTCGCGACCCGCGACGTCGAGAACCAGCGTCTCGCGACACAGACGATGTGGGCCGAGCGCGCCGCCGTCGAGTGGGCGCGTGCGCTGCTGCGCGCGCAGAGCGCGACGTCAAACGTCACGGTGGCGGGCCAGACATGGTCGGCGCCGGTCAGCGACGTGCAGCTCGGCGACTTCCTGCCGCAGGACGCCGCCGCGCTGAATGCGGAACTCGCGCGCGCGTGGATCTCCGGGCAGGTCGAGGATGCGCAGGCGCGCTTCAACCTGACGAACCTCGTCGCGCGCATCGCACCGGGCAAGCCGTGGCAGGCCAACGGGGAAGGCGTGCTCGCGTACCGCCGGCTGCTCGGCGAGCTGTCGCTGGATCCCGCGCTCGCGCAGCGGACCGCCGACTACATGCTGCAGTCGCTGCGCGACGCGAACGGGCAAGGCGGCTGGCCGTTGCAGCTCGTGACGGTGGACGACCTCGCGCGGATTCCCGGCTACGACGCGCGCGCGATTTCGGCGCTCGCGCCGCTCGTGATGGTGCTGCCCGACCTGACGACCATCAATGTGAACACCGCGGCCGAGCCCGTGCTCGTCGCGGCAATTCCGACGCTATCGCGCAGCCAGGCGCAACGGCTCGTCGAGCGGCGCAACACCGCGTATTTCATCAGCACCGGCGACGTCGCGAACTACCTCGCGCCGCTGCAGGGTAATGCGACGCTGCCGGACGGCGCGCTCGCGGGCGTGAACAGCGGCTACTTTCTCGTTCATTGCCGGGTTCACTCGGCGCGCGTCAATGCGCGTATCGACACGCTGATCGCGCGCTACGGGATCGGCAACTTCGCGTGGACGTCGGTGATCTGGGTGCATCGGCTCGCGAGCTGACTGTGGCGCCTGCGCGCGGGTCGCCGCGCACGGGCGCTGTGGCATTCACGCAAAGCAGCGGGGTCACGCGAAGCGGCGCTCGTTCAGCGGGAGCTCGCCGAGCACGGCTGTATGCGCGCGCTGCGCGGCGCCTTGCGCGGCCTTCGCATGGACAGCTCCCGCATGCGCGGCCCCCGTGTGGACGACTCCGGTGTGGGCCACCCCGGTATCGACCGTCCCCGCATAATCCAGCGACAGCCGCCGCACGCTCGTCTCGCGCACTTCACCGAGCAGCCGGTTCCAGTCCTCGATCGACACCAGCAGCGCGATCGGCCGGTTGTACTTCGTGACCATCACGAGCGCCTCGCTCGCGTGGCGCAGCGCCTTCGACGGATTGCTGCTGAAGTCGCGCGTCGCCATCGCGATCGTGCGCAGGCTGAATACGTTCGACGCCACGTCGTCGCCTTCGTCTTGCAGTAGCCCGTCGACCGTGGCCGCGCGCAGCTGCGACTGCGATTTCACCGTCAGCCGGTTCTCGCGGCGCTTTCGGCGCTCGCTGCGCGGATCGACGTGGCCCGCGAGCAGCCGCACGGCCTCGCCGAGCGCCGTCGCCGGCAGTTGGTCGTAGCGCCGCCACCACGAAGGCGGCAGCGCGATCATCATCCCCGCGTACGCCGCGCGCACGCCGGCCGCGATATGCGACGGCAGTCGTTCGATGTCGCGCGCGTCGAGGTCGAGTGCCGCGCGGACGGCATTGGCCATCACGCCGCACACGTTGTACGCGATCGCCGCGATCCCGCGCGCGAGCAGCGCCGCGCGCGGCGGTACGTTCGCGAGCAGCCCGCCGCCGAGCGCCGCGTCGACGGG
>NZ_JAAGPL010000191.1:0-16545 GCF_017104785.1 Burkholderia sp. Ac-20353
TCCTCGCTGCCGCGCCGCTGAACGGCGCGGTGCACGCCGCCGAGTGACCCGCGACCGGCCGGCCGATCCGTGCGGTGGCGGGACGGATCGGCCGCGATCGGCGCGCGTCTGGGGGACGGCCGCGCGCCGATGGTAAAATCGCGGATTCTCCTCCCCCTCGTTCGACCCGGCCCCAAGGCCCGCCCGATCATGTCCGACACTCGTCCCGATACGCTTTTCGCCCTCACCGCGCTCTCGCCCATCGACGGCCGCTACGCCAGCAAGACCGAAGCACTGCGCGACTGGCTCTCCGAAGCCGCCTTCATGCGCCACCGCGTCACCGTCGAGGTGCACTGGCTGATCGCGCTGTCGCGCGCCGGCTTCGCGGAAGTCCCGCGCTTCTCCGATGCCGCCGAACAGTTCCTGCTGCAGCTCGTCGAGCGCTTCACCGCGCATGACGCCGCGCGCATCAAGGAAATCGAGCGCGTGACGAACCACGACGTGAAGGCCGTCGAATACTGGCTGAAGGAATCGGTGAAGGGCCAGGCCGAACTCGAGAAGGCCAGCGAGTTCATCCACTTCGCGTGCACGTCCGAGGACATCAACAACACGTCGCACGGGATGATGCTCGCCGGCGCGCGCGAGCACGTGATCCTGCCGGCGCTGCGCACCGTGCACCAGCGCCTCGTCACGCTCGCGCACGCGCTCGCCGAGCAGCCGATGCTGTCGCGCACGCACGGCCAGCCAGCCAGCCCGACGACGCTCGGCAAGGAACTCGCGAACGTCGCGGCCCGCCTCGCGCGCGCGATCACGCGCATCGAGCAGGTCGAGATCCTCGGCAAGATGAACGGCGCGGTCGGCAACTTCAACGCGCATCTGTCCGCGTATCCGGAATTCGACTGGGAAGCGTTCTCGCGAGACGTAATCGAGAACCGCCTGAAGCTCGCGTTCAACCCGTACACGATCCAGATCGAGCCGCACGACTACATGGCCGAGCTGTTCGACGCCGTGGCGCGCGCGAACACGATCCTGCTCGACCTCGACCGTGACGTGTGGGGCTACATCTCGGTCGGCTACTTCAAGCAGAAGACGAAGGCCGGCGAGATCGGCTCGTCGACGATGCCGCACAAGGTCAACCCGATCGACTTCGAGAACTCGGAAGGCAACCTCGGCCTCGCGAACGCGACGCTTCGCCACCTCGCCGACAAGCTGCCGGTGTCGCGCTGGCAGCGCGACCTCACCGATTCGACGGTGCTGCGCAACATGGGCGTCGCGCTCGGCTACTCGCTGCTCGCGTACGACTCGCTGATCCGCGGCCTCGACAAGCTCGAAGTGAACCCGCAGCGCCTGAACGAAGACCTCGACAACTGCTGGGAAGTGCTCGCCGAGCCGGTGCAGACGGTGATGCGCCGCTACGGCATCGAGAACCCGTACGAGCAGTTGAAGGAACTGACGCGCGGCAAGGGCATCACGCGCGAAGCGCTGCAGCAGTTCGTCGGCACGCTCGCGATCCCGCAGGACGCGAAGGATCGCCTGCTCGCGATGACGCCTGCGTCGTACATCGGCCAAGCCGTCGAACTCGCGAAGCGGATCGCGTAACGACGTTCGGCTCGCCGTGCGCGGCGGCGGCCTCCCGGCCGCTTCCCGCGCAAAAGGAAACGCCCGATGCGTGGCTTGCACGCATCGGGCGTTTTCGTTTTTGGGGGGCGGCGTCCGGCTGCAGGTCCGCACATCGACCCTGCCCAGCTGATACGATGGCCGCTTTCCGGCCCGCTTCCCGCCCCGCCTTGCGCGATCAGAACGAGATCATCTTGCCGGGATTCAGCGCCGTCATCACGCTCATCGCGGCCTTCGCGGCCGGAATCGCGATCGGCGACAGCTGGCGGCCGAGCGGAATCTCGCGGTGATCGATGCCGGTCAGCATCGAGAAATCGTCGTTGCGTCCGACGAAGTCGTCACAGATCGCCTTGCCGATCCGCACCGTCTGCGCGACGCCGTGGCCGCTCCAGCCCTGCACCATGTACATCGGCACGCGGCCGTCGGTCTTGCGGCTGTCGGTCGCGCCGTTCAGCGTGAAGTCGCTGACGCCGCTCCAGCAGTAGTCGAGCGCGAAACGGCCGTCGAGCTGCGGGAACACCGTGTTCAGCCGCGTGAGCAAATACGCGTTCACGTCGGGCTGCGCCCAGCAGGTGCCCGTGCCCTGCCCGCCGAACAGCAGGCAGTTGCCGCGCACCGGCCGGTAGTAGTCGATCTGGAACTGCGTGTCGTACACCGGCGTGCCGGCCGGCAGCAGCGTCGCGACGTCGACGTCGAGCGGCGCGGTCACGCTCACGTACGTGAAGAACGGCACGGTCGTCGCCGCGCCGTCGTCGAGCAGCCGGAACGTCGTGTTGTGCAGCGCGAGCACGACGCCGCGGCGCGCGGTGATCGTGCCTGCAGGCGTCGTCGCGACGACACCCGCAGGCGTCTCGTCGAGCTCGAGCACCTCGGTGCCTTCGTACAGCGTGCCGCCGTTCAGCCGGAAGCCGTGCACGAGGCCGCGCACCAGCGCGAGCGGATGGATCTGCCCGCCGATCGCATCGATCGCCGCGCCGTGGTACAGCCCCGAGCGCACGTATTCGTCCTGCAATTGATGGCGGCCGACGAGCGTCACGCCCGCGTCGCCGAGATGGCGGCGCGCATCCGCGCCGTCGAGCAGCGCACTCATGTGGCCGGGATGGACGGCCGCGGTCACGTGGCCGCGCTTGCGGTCGAGGTCGAGCGCGTAGCGCGCGCCGATCGCATCGATCAGGTCCATCGATTCGGCCGATGCGAAGCGCCACAGCCGCTTCGCATCGTCGTGCGACAGGTGGTCGATCATGTCGGCCGCCTCCCAGCGCGCAAGACCGGGCGTCAGCTGGCCGCCGTTGCGGCCCGAAGCAGCCGAGCCGACGTGGTGCTTGTCGACGAGGATCGTGTCGACGCCCGCTTCCGCGAGATGCAGCGCGGCCGATGCGCCGAGCAGGCCGGCGCCGATCACGAGCACGTCGCACACGGCGTCCTGCGCGAGCGGCGCGCTGTTTGCGTGGCGCGACAGCGACGCCTCGTACCAGTTGGCCGGGCGATCGCCGTCGTAACGGGCCGGATCGCACCAGTTCCAGTTGTCTTTCTCGATGTTCAGTTGCGTTTGCTCGAAACGCGATTCGTCCTGGATCAGGGGTTGGTTGCTGAATGTCATGATTGCACTTGCATGGTCTTGGGCCGCCTGTCGAAGAGCCGTTCGGGCTTCGCGGGTGGGGCAGCCGGTTCCACTTGGGTGTCAACAAGGGAGGGGCGCAATGGCCCGTGTTGACGGCGGACACGCTCGTGTCTGCCTGGATCCCGGACCGTGCGGAAGCACGCATTGGAAGGTGCCGGGACACCCAATTTCTACACCGCAGAAATAATTCTACAGTGTAGAATCAGCTTCCGTCAAGTTTACAGGCCGGACCGGCACCGGCCGCCGCTCCGCATCGATGAAAGACAAACCCGCCCAAGGCCCGCGCGGCCTCGACAAGGACACGATCGTCGCGGCCGCGCTGACGCTTCTCGAAGACGTCGGCGAAACGGCGTTCAGCGTGCGCAAGCTCGCGCAGACGGTTGGCTGCGATCCGATGAGCGTGCTCTATCACTTCAAGTCGAAGGAAGGGCTGAGCCGCGCGATCGCGAATGCGCTGTCGCGTTCGCTCGTACCGGTCGACGACGCGCTGCCGTGGCGCGACCGGCTACGCGATCTCGCGCGCCAGTACCGCGCGCTCGCGCGGCGTTATCCGGCCGCGTTCGCATTGCTGCAGCGCCATGTCAGCACCGGGCCGGCCGATCTCGCACATGTCGAGACAGTGCACCGCGCGCTCGCCGACGCCGGCATCCCGCACTCGGCGCTGCCGTGCGTGTGCGTCGGCTGGTATGCGAGCGTGATCGGGCTTGCCGCAGCCGAGGTCGGCGGCCTGACGCGGCCGGCGAATGCAGTCGAACTCGCGGAGATGGCGGCGCTTTCCGACGACTGCCATCCGCTCGTGCGGACCGCCGCGCCGCTCTATGCAGCACTGGATCCCGCCGTCGTGCACGATACGATGCTCGAAGTGCTGCTCGACGGCATCGCGCGGCAGGCCGATGCAATGGCCGCCGTCGCAGTCGCGCCTTCAGACGCCCGTCGGCACACCTCCGCGGACGCGCCAAAATGAACAAAAGCGCCCCGAGGGGCGCCTTTGCGTTGCCGATTGCCGCGAACCCCGCTCAGCGCTGCTGCGCGCGGCCGATCGTCACCATCACCTGATCGACGATCTGTTCGGGCGACAGCTCGATGCTGACCTCGATCGCCTCGTCCGGGCCCGGCTCCTCGAGCGTCTCGAGCTGGCTATGCAGCAGCGACGGATCGAAGAAATGGCCGGTGCGGCTCTGCAGGCGCTCGTGCAATACGGCGAACGAGCCCTTCAGGTACACGAACCGCACATCGGTGTCATTGCCGCGCAGCACGTCACGGTATGAGCGCTTCAGCGACGAGCAGGTGAAAACCGCCGTCTCGCCCGCGCGCTGCTTTTCCTCGATGGCCGCACGGATCGTCCGCAGCCACGGCCAGCGGTCGTCGTCGGTCAGCGGAATGCCCTGGTGCATCTTCTCCTTGTTGGCGGCGCTGTGAAACGCGTCGCCATCGGTATAGCTGCACGACAGGCGTTCCGCCAGCATTTCGCCGATCCGCGACTTGCCCGCGCCCGACACGCCCATTGCGATCAGAATCATTGACTACCCCTTGTTACAGAAACGCGCTCAGCACCAGCGTAAACGTCAGGCCAAGCACCGAGATGATCGTTTCGAGCAGCGTCCAGGTCTTGAACGTCTGGCCGACCGTCATCCCGAAATACTCCTTGATCAGCCAGAAGCCGCCGTCGTTGACGTGCGAGAAGATCAGCGAACCCGATCCCGTCGCCAGCACCAGCAGTTCCGGACGAACCGTCACGCCCGACGCGGCCGCGATCGGCGCGACGATGCCGCAGGCGGTCGTCATCGCGACCGTCGCCGAACCCGTCGCGAGACGGATCAGCGCCGCGACGAACCAGCCGAGCAGCAGCGGCGACAGATGCGCCTGCGTGGCGGTCGCGACGATCTGCTGCGAGATCCCGCTGTCACGCAGGATACCGCCGAAGCCGCCACCCGCGCCGACGATCAGCGTGATCCCGGCGATCGGCGCGAGACACTCGCCGCAGAACTTCTGGATCTGGTCGCGGTTGAAGCCCTGCAGCTTGCCGAACGTGAAGAAGCTCACCATCACCGCGATCAGCAGCGCGACGTCCGAGTTGCCGGCAAAGCGCAGCAGGTTGTTCGGCAGCGTCTTCGGCGCGAAGACCAGATCGGCCCAGCTGCCGACCAGCATCAGGATCACCGGCAGCAGGATCGTGAACAGCGTGATGCCGAAGCCCGGCAGCTCGCGCTTCTTGCCTTCCGTGTGCGATTCGACGAATTGCGCGGCGAGCGGGTTGTTCTCCGGCAGCTTCACGAACTTCGAGATCGTCAGCGCGAACAGCGGACCCGCGACGATCGCGGTCGGCACGCCGACGATCAGGCCGAATGCGATCGTCTTGCCGATATCGGCGCCGTACTGCTGCACTGCGAGCAGCGCGGCCGGGTGCGGCGGGATCAGCCCGTGCACGACCGACAGGCCGGCCACCATCGGCAGGCCGACGACGAGCAGCGACTTGCCGGTGCGCTTCGCGACGTTGAACGCGATCGGGATCAGCAGCACGAAGCCGACTTCGAAGAACACCGGCAGGCCGACGATGATCGCGACGAACATCATCGCCCAGTGAATGTTCTTTTCACCGAACCAGTCGATCAGCGTGGTCGCGATCCGCTCCGCACCGCCCGATTCCGCCATCATCTTGCCGAGCATCGTGCCGAGGCCGACGACGATCGCAATGTGGCCGAGCGTATTGCCGTTGCCCGTTTCGAACGACTTGACGATCTTGTCCATCGGCATCCCGACCACCAGGCCGAGGCCGAGCGACACGATGATGAGCACCAGGAACGGATAGATCTTGAAACGCGCGATCATCACGATCAGCGCCACGATCGCGATCACGGTGTAGATGAGCAGCATGCTGCCTTGGACAGCCCCCATTTGGACTCCTCCTTGGGATTATTCGAACCGGGCGGATCGTTGCGAGTATGCCCGGCTATGCAGGTCTCCGAAACAGCGGGCGAACCCGCCGTCAGGACGCTGAATTTTACTTATCTTTGCCGCCGAGCGATAGAACCGGTTCCATAGGCAAAAACCCTCGGTAAAACAAGCACTAAGCGCTGGTTTTACGAGGGTCGACCTGCCATTTCGTACAAGTTCAACGGGGGAGCTGGCTCGCGGCTTGCGCGAGACGCGTGACTTCCGCCCAGTCCTGCGCCGCGAGCGCGGCCTTCGGCGTGAGCCACGAACCGCCGACGCACACGACGTTCGGCAGCTTCAGGAAATTCGGCGCGCTTTCGGCCGTGATGCCGCCCGTCGGGCAGAACTTGAGCGCCGGGAACGGGCCGTGGAACGCCTGCAGCATCGGCACGCCCCCCGCCTGCTGGGCCGGGAAGAACTTGACGATCTCGTAGCCGAATTCGAGCGCCTGGATGATGTCGCTCGGCGTCATCACGCCCGGCAGCAGCGGCAGCCCCGCGTCGAGCGAGGCGAGGTGCAGGTCTTTCGTCAGGCCCGGCGACACGCCGAACTTCGCGCCGGCCCGCTTCGCCTGCGCGCAGTGCTCGGGCTTCGTGATCGTGCCGACGCCGACCACGATATCGTCCGCGAGCTGGCTCGCGCGTTCGATCGCCTCGAGGCCCGCCGCGGTGCGCAGCGTGATCTCGAGCACCTTCACGCCACCTGCATGCAGCGCGCGCGACACGTGCTCGCCCTGCTCGACCGTCTCGAACGCGAGCACCGGAATCACCGGGCCCAGCTTCACGATTTCGCCAATCGTCATCATCGATATCTCTCCTTGAACCTTGCTATTACGCGGTGACGCGGGCGGCCGCTTCGCCGACCAGCGCCCCGAACACCGATGCGCCGTGCTCCGCCGGCGCGGCGGCCGCGCGGAACACGCCGAACAGCTCGCGGCCGAAGCCCACTTCGTTGTCCGCCTGGTGCAGCGGCTGCGCGACCGGGCGCGCGTGCCATTCGGCGTCGTCGACCTCGACGTCGAGCACGCCCGCCTCGGCGTCGATCACGAGCGTGTCGCCCGTCTTCACCTTGCCGAGCGGGCCGTTCAGCAGCGCCTCGGGCGACACGTGGATCACCGCCGGCACCTTGCCCGACGCGCCCGACATGCGGCCATCGGTGACGAGCGCGACATGGAAGCCCTGATCCTGCAGCACGCCGAGCAGCGGCGTCAAACGGTGCAGTTCCGGCATCCCGTTCGCGCGTGCGCCCTGGAAACGCACCACCGCGACGAAATCGCGCTTCAGCTCGCCGCGGTCGAACGCTTCCTGCACGGCCTCCTGCGAATCGAACACGATCGCGGGCGCCTTGACCTTGCGATGCTCGGGCGCGACCGCCGAGATCTTGATCACGCCGCGGCCGAGCCGGCCCTGCATCAGCCGCAGGCCGCCGTCCGGCTGGAACGGCTCGCGAATGCTGCGCAGCACCTTCGTGTCGTGGCTTTCGGCCGCGCCGTCGACCCAGGTCAGCTTGCCGTCGATCAGCTTCGGTTCTTTCGTGTAGTGCGACAGGCCGCGACCGGCGACGGTCGTCACGTCCGCGTGCAGCAGCCCGCCTTCGAGCAGGTTGCGCACCAGGAATGCAATGCCGCCCGCTGCATGGAAGTGGTTCACGTCGGCCTTGCCGTTCGGATAGATCTTCGCGAGCAGCGGCACCGCGGCCGACAGTTCGTCGAAATCGTCCCAGTCGATCAGGATGCCGGCCGCGCGCGCGATCGCAACGAGATGCAGCGTATGGTTGGTCGAGCCGCCCGTCGCGAGCAGCGCGACGATCCCGTTGACGATCGCCTTTTCGTCGATCACGTGGCCGATCGGCGTGTAATGGCCGCGCTCGACGGTCAGGTCGAGCACGCGGCGCGCGGCCTCGGCCGTCAGCGCGTCGCGCAGCGGCGTGTGCGGATGCACGAATGCCGAGCCCGGCAGGTGCAGCCCCATCAGCTCCATCAGCATCTGGTTGCTGTTCGCGGTGCCGTAGAACGTGCAGGTGCCGTGGCCGTGGTAAGCGGCCGATTCGGCCTCGAGCAGCGCGTCGCGGCCGACCTGGCCGGTCGCGAACTGCTGGCGGATCTTCGCCTTGTCGTCGTTCGACAGGCCGCTCGTCATCGGGCCGGCCGGCACGAAGATCGTCGGCAGGTGGCCGAACTGCAGCGCGCCGATCAAGAGGCCCGGCACGATCTTGTCGCAGATGCCGAGGCACAGCGCCGCATCGAACATGTTGTGCGTGAGCGCGACCGCCGTGCTCATCGCGATCACTTCGCGCGAGAACAGCGACAGTTCCATCCCCGCATTGCCCTGCGTGACGCCGTCGCACATCGCCGGCACGCCGCCCGCGAACTGCGCGACGCCGCCGTTCTCGCGCGCGGCGGCCTTGATGATGTCCGGGAAATCCTTGTACGGCGCGTGCGCGGACAGCATCTCGTTGTACGCGGACACGATGCCGATGTTCGGCTGTTTGATCGCCTTGATCGCGAACTTGTCGTTGCCTTCGAGGCCCGCGAAACCGTGTGCCAGGTTCGCGCACGACAGCGCGCCGCGTGCCGGGAACTTGCCCTGCGCGCTGTCGATGCGCTGCAGGTACGCGGAACGGGTCGGCTGGCTGCGCGCGATCACGCGTGCGGTGATTTTCGCGAGGATGGGATGCAGCGAGGACATGCTGGGCGCTCCTGTATGCCGGCCGGGACCGGCGGTTGGAATCGTGGGGACGGTCGAATGCAACGACTGAACGCAGGCAGTCTAGTAGAAAAACTACAAGCATGCAATGCGGATTCCGGAGCCTCCTCGGCAAAATATCGCTTTAATTCCGGCAAATATCGGTATTAACCCTAGGTTTTGGATACTGGCCGCTCAGGGCTTCCGTGCGATCAGCGCTAGCATTTTCTTGTAGATTTTCTACAATTCGGTTGCGATACACTCGCTCATCCGAACCCGATTGACGTTAGCTGCCCCATGCTGCCCCGCATTGAAGCGATCCGCCCCGAACTGCGCCCGTCCGAGCGCAAACTCGCCGACTACATCCTCGCCGCGCCGCGCGAGGTGCTCGACCTCGCGATGACCGAGCTGTCGGCGCGCGCCGGCGTCAGCCAGCCAACGATCGCGCGCTTCTGCCAGGCGCTCGGCTGCAGCGGCTTTCGCGAATTCAAGATCCGGCTCGCGCAGAGCGTCGCGCCGGGCGTGTCGTCGGTGTACCGCGACGTGGAGCCCGACGAGCCCGCCCCCGGCATCATCGGCAAGGTGTTCGACCGCACGATCGGCGCGCTGATCGAAGTGCGCAACAGCCTGTCGGCGGGCAGCGTCGCCGACGCGATCGCGCTGCTGTCGAACGCGTCGCGGATCGAGTTCTACGGCGCGGGCGGCTCGGGCATCGCCGCGCAGGACATCCAGCACAAGTTCTTCCGGCTCGGCGTGCCGAGCGTCGCGTATTCCGATCCGCACACGTTCTCGATGTCGTCGGCGCTGCTCGGTCCGCAGGACGTCGTCGTCGCGATCTCGAACACGGGCCGCACGCGCGACATCATCGACGCCGCGCGTTCGGCGCTCGCGTGCGGCGCGAAGGTCGTCGCGATCACGCACAGCCACTCGCCGCTCGCGCGGCTCGCGACGGTGAGCCTCGCGTCGAACGTTGCCGAGGAAACCGACGTGTTCTCGCCGATGACGTCGCGGATGTCGCACCTCGCGATCGGCGACATTCTTGCAGTCGGCGTCGCGCTGTCGCGCGGCCCGGCGCTGATGGAACGCGTCGGCCGCGCGAAGGAAGCGATCACGCGCCGCCGGATCGACGCGAACGCGAAGGAATAGCCGCGCGCCGGCCTGTCCGCGCATCGCGCGCACAATGACAAACGGCGCCCTGCGGGGCGCCGTTTTGCTTGAGGTTGCCGGATCGCAATCTGCCGGACTGCCGGATCGCCGGCCGCCGGATCAGAACGGCTTGATCACGACGAGCGCGACCGCCGCGAGCATCCCGAGCACCGGCAGCTCGTTGAACACGCGATACCACTTGTCGGAACGGCGGTTCTCGCCACGCTCGAACACCTTCAGCAGGTGGCCGCAGTAAGCGTGATAGACGATCAGCAGCAGCACGACGGTGACCTTCGCGTGCACCCAGCCCTGCCCCTGGCCGATGCCGATCGCGAGCCACAGCCACAGCCCGCACGCGAGCGCCGGCACCGCGATGAACGTCATGAAGCGGAACAGCTTGCGCGCCATCACGAGCAGGCGCCGCACCGCGGCCGGATCGGTTTCCATCGCGAGGTTCACGTAGATGCGCGGCAAGTAGAACAGCCCCGCGAACCACGATGCGATCAGTACGATATGGAACGTCTTGACCCAGAGCATTGCCATCGGTTGCGCGCCTCGCGTTACTGACGGCCTTCGCCGTGCCCGAGCACGACGTACTTCAGCGACGTCAGCCCTTCGAGGCCGACCGGCCCGCGCGCATGCAGCTTGTCGTTCGAGATGCCGATCTCCGCGCCGAGGCCGAATTCGAAGCCGTCGGCGAAGCGCGTCGACGCGTTGACCATCACGCTCGCCGAATCGACTTCGCGCAGGAAACGCATCGCGCGGTCGTGATCCTCGGTGACGATCGCGTCCGTGTGGTGCGAACCGTAATGGTTGATGTGCTCGATCGCGGCGTCGAGACCGTCGACCACCTTGATCGCGAGCACCGGCGCGAGGTATTCGGTATGCCAGTCTTCCTCGGTCGCGTCGACGAGCGGGCCGACGCCGGCATCGGCGAGCACCGCACGCGCGGCGGCGTCGACGCGCAGCTCGACGTTCTTGTCGCGATACAGACGGCCGAGCGGCGGCAGCACGGCCTGCGCGGCGCCGCTCGCCACGAGCAGCGTCTCCATCGTGTTGCAGGTGCCGTAGCGGTGCGTCTTCGCGTTGTCGCAGACGGTGAGCGCCTTGTTCAGGTCCGCGCGATCGTCGACGTACACGTGGCAGATGCCGTCGAGGTGCTTGATCATCGGCACGCGCGCCTCGTTGATCAGGCGCTCGATCAGGCTCTTGCCGCCGCGCGGCACGATCACGTCGACGTATTCGGTCATCGTGATCAGCTTGCCGACCGCCGCGCGATCGGCGGTGGCGACGACCTGCACCGCGTCCTGCGGCAGGCCCGCCGCGGCGAGCCCCTCGCCGATCAGCTTCGCGAGCGCGGTGTTCGACTCGAGCGCCTCGGAGCCGCCGCGCAGGATCGTCGCGTTGCCGGACTTCAGGCACAGCGCGGCCGCGTCGATCGTCACGTTCGGGCGCGACTCGTAGATGATGCCGATCACGCCGAGCGGCACGCGCATCTGGCCGACCTGGATCCCGCTCGGGCGAAACTTCAGATTGCCGATCTCGCCGATCGGATCGGCGAGCGACGCGACCTGGCGCAGCCCCTCAACCATCGTATTCAGCGCCTTGTCGGACAGCGTCAGGCGGTCGACGAACGCCGCATCCATCCCTTTTTCACGGGCACGCGCGACGTCGCGCGCGTTCGCGTCCTTCAACACCTGCGCGTCGCGCTCGATCGCGCGGGCCACCGCATCGAGCGCCGCGTTCTTCGCCGCCGTGCTGGCGCGCGCCATCGCGCGGGAAGCGTGCCGGGCGCGGCGGCCCAGGTCCGTCATGTACTGATCGATATCCATCGTGTGACTCGAAAAGCGAGCCGCTCAATGCGGCATGAAATCATCGGGAAGCGCGCGGCGCAGCCGCGCCGGCAGTCGAAGCAATTGTATGCGGGTTGCGGACGGCGCGCTGAGGCCCGCGGCCTAGCGCCGCACGCCGCGACCCGCGGTCGGCGGTCGCTCGCCCTGCGTGCCGGCTACCGTCATCGCGAGCTGGAACAGGCCGTCCCACGGATCGGGCGGCGGCTCGTCCTGCGGGCGCCGGCCGGGCGTCACGGCGGACAGCCCCTTGACCTGCCGGTCGAGCCGCGCGGCGAACGACAGTGCCTTCTCGAGCACGGCTTCGGTCACGCGGTTGAGCGCGGGGCCGATCAGCCGCTCGCGCGGCCCCCATACGCGGTTCTCACGCATCAGCGTTGCAAGCGGCTTGCCGGCCGCCACGCCGCGCTTGATCCGCAGCAGCGTGCGCAGCTCCTCGACAACCGCCCACATCACGAGCACGATCGCCTCGCCCTCGCCCTTCAGGCCGTCGATCATCCGCGCGAGCCGCGCGGCGTCGCCGGCGAGCATCGCTTCGTTCAGCTTGAAGACATCGTAGCGCGCGACGTTCAGCACCGCGTCGTGCACCTGCTCGAACGCCAGCGCGCCCTGCGGATACAGCAGGCCGAGCTTCTGGATTTCCTGGTGCGCGGCGAGCAGGTTGCCCTCGACGCGCTCGGCGATGAACTGCAGCGCGCGCCGGCCATCGTCGCCGGCCGCGACCCGCTGGCCCTGCATCGCGAGACGCTGGCCGATCCAGTTCGGCAGCTGCGCGCGGTCGACCGGATCGATCTTCAGCGCGACGCCGCCGTTCAGCAGCGCGGTGAACCACGCGGACTTCTGCGTCGCCGCGTCGAGGCGCGGCAGCGTGACGAGTACCAGCGCGTCCGGATTGTTCGCGGCAGCGAGCGCCTTCAGCGCGTCGGCGCCTTCCTTGCCGGGCTTGCCCGACGGAATCCGCAGCTCGATCAGCTGGCGTTCGCCGAACAGCGACATCGCCTGGGTCGCGCCGAGCAGCACGCTCCAGTCGAAGCCGCGCTCGACCGTATGCACCGAGCGCTCGGTGAAGCCGGCCGCGCGCGCGGCGGCGCGGATCCGGTCGCACGCCTCCTGCGCGAGCAGCGGCTCGTCGCCGAATACGGTGTAGAGCCCGGTCAGCCCCTTCGCGAGGTGCGGCTCCAGCGCGTCAAGTCGCAGTTGCATCGTTCAATGTGCCGTCGATCAAAGCGGCGGCGGCGGCAGCGGCGCGCGCGGCCCGACGCCCGGAACCACATCTTCCGGCGCCGGGTGCAGCGAGTGAACGATCGCGAGACGCCGCATCAGCTGGTCGACCGCATCGTTCTGCATGTCCGCGTAGAGGATGTCGGCTTCCTGCACCTTCGCGTTCGTGTACTGGTCGCTGTACGTCATCGCGCGGTTCAGCGCGATCGCACTCGGCGGAATCAGCAGCGTGCCGTCCGTGCCCGACAGCGTATAGGTCATCGTATAGTTGATCGCATATTCCGACGCGGAGCCGTACTTGTTGAGCGTCAGCGTGCTCAGCCCGCGCGCTTCCGACATGTTCAGCACGGCGTCGGCCTGGTCGGGCGCCGTAACGATCTTCGTGTCGCTGCCGCCCTCGACCAGCCGCGTGAGACGCGCCGCCACCGACGGCGGCGCCCCCACGACCAGCAGGTGCTTGAACGCGTAGTTCTGCTGGCCGCGCAACTGGAAACCGCATCCCGACAGCGCGAGCGCGCTGCCGACGAGCATCAAAAACGATCTGCGGATCACCTTCGCTCCTTCTAGGTTCGGCCCAGCGGCCGTCAGACGACGATGTTCACGAGGCGGCCCGGCACGACGACGATCTTCTTCGCCGGCTTGCCTTCGCCAAACTTCGCGAACATCTCGTCGGCCTGCGCCGCGGCTTCGATCGCCTCGCGGCTCGCGTCCTTCGCGACCTTCAGCGCGCCACGCACCTTGCCGTTGATCTGCAGCACGAGTTCGATCTCGGCCTGCTCGAGCGCGGCCTCGTCGACCTTCGGCCACGGCGCGTCGAGCAGCGGCCCGAACTCGTCCGCGTAGCCGAGCGCCTTCCACAGCTCGAACGTGACGTGCGGCACGACCGGGTACAGCACGCGCAGCAGCACGCCGTAGGTCTCGCGCAGCACCGCGGGCGTCGCGCCCTTCGCGCTGTCGATCGCGTTCAGCATCTTCATCGCGGCCGATACGACCGTGTTGTACTGCAGGCGCTGGTAGTCGAAATCGGCCTGCTTCAGCACGCTGTAGATCTCGCGGCGCAGTGCCTTGTCGGCATCGCCGAGCGTGGCCGCGTCGAACGCCGCGCGCTCCGCGAGCGCCGCGCGGTTCGCCGCGCCGAAGCTCCATACGCGGCGCAGGAAGCGGCTCGCGCCTTCGACGCCCGCGCCCGACCACTCGAGCTGCTGCTCGGGCGGCGCGGCGAACATCGTGAACAGGCGCGCGGTGTCCGCGCCGTACTGGTCGATCAGCACCTGCGGATCGACGCCGTTGTTCTTCGACTTCGACATCTTCTCGATGCCGCCGAGCACGACCGGCTGGCCGTCGGCGTTCAGCGTCGCGCCGACCGGGCGGCCCTTGTCGTCGAACGCGACGGTCACGTCGGCCGGGTTGTACCAGGTCTTCTTGCCCGACGCATCTTCACGGTAGAACGTCTCGTTCAGCACCATCCCCTGCGTGAGCAGGTTCTTGGCCGGCTCGCCGAACTTCACGAGGCCGAGGTCGCGCATCACCTTGGTCCAGAAGCGCGAGTACAGCAGGTGCAGGATCGCGTGCTCGATGCCGCCGATGTACTGGTCCATCGGCATCCAGTAGTCGGTGCGCGCGTCGACCATGGTCTCCGCATCCGGCGCCGTGTAGCGCGAGAAGTACCACGACGAGTCGACGAAGGTGTCCATCGTGTCGGTTTCGCGCTTCGCGGCCGCGCCGCACTTCGGGCACGTGCAGTTCAGGAACGCTTCCGACTTCGCGAGCGGGTTGCCCGAGCCGTCCGGCACGAGGTCTTCCGGCAGCACGACCGGCAGGTCCTGCTCGGGCACCGGCACGTCGCCGCACGACGGGCAGTGGATGATCGGGATCGGCGTGCCCCAGTAACGCTGGCGCGACACGCCCCAGTCGCGCAGACGCCACGTGACCTGCTTGTCGCCGAAGCCGCCGGCCTTCAGGTCGGCCGCGATCGCGTCGACCGCGTCGCCATACTTCAGGCCGTCATACTTGCCGCTGTTCACGCACACCGCGACATCCTTGTCACCGTACCATTCCTGCCACGCGTCGGTCGACCATTGCTGGCCTTCGGCCGCGATCACCTGCGTGATCGGCAGGTCGTACTTCTTCGCGAACGCGAAATCGCGCTCGTCGTGTGCCGGCACGCCCATCACCGCGCCTTCGCCGTAGCTCATCAGCACGTAGTTGCCGATCCACACCTCGACCGGCTGCTGCGTCAGCGGATGCGTGACCATGAAGCCGGTCGGCACGCCCTTCTTCTCCATCGTCGCCATGTCGACTTCGGCGACGCCGCCGCGCTTGCACTCGTCGATGAACGCCTGCAGCTCGGGCTTGTCCTGCGCGAGATGCGTCGCGAGCGGGTGCTCGGCCGCGATTGCGCAGAACGTGACGCCCATGATCGTGTCGGCGCGCGTCGTGAACACGCGCAGCAGCTTCTGCTCGCCGTCGAGCTCATACGGGAAGCCGAAGTTCACGCCGAAGCTCTTGCCGATCCAGTTCTGCTGCATGATCTTCACGCGCTCGGGCCAGCCGAGGCCGTCGAGGTCGTTCAGCAGTTCATCCGCGTACTGCGTGATGCGCAGGTAGTACATCGGGATCTCGCGCTTCTCGACGAGCGCGCCCGAGCGCCAGCCGCGGCCGTCGATCACCTGCTCGTTCGCGAGCACGGTCTGGTCGACCGGATCCCAGTTCACGGTGCCCGTCTTCTTGTACGCGATGCCCTTCTCGAGCATCTTCAGGAACAGCCACTGGTTCCACTTGTAGTAGTCGGGCTTGCAGGTCGCGATCTCGCGCGACCAGTCGATCGCGAGACCCATCGACTGCATCTGGCCCTTCATGTAGTCGATGTTGTCGTAGGTCCACTTCGCGGGCGGCACGCCGTTCGCCATCGCGGCGTTCTCGGCCGGCATCCCGAACGCATCCCAGCCCATCGGCATCAGCGTGTTGTAGCCGTTCATCCGCAGATAGCGGTACATCACGTCGTTGATCGTGTAGTTGCGCACGTGACCCATGTGCAGCTTGCCGGACGGGTACGGCAGCATCGACACGCAGTAGAACTTCGGCTTCTGCGAGTCTTCCTTCGTCTTGTAGGCATCGGCTGCGCGCCAGTCGCCCTGGGCGGCGGCTTCGACGTCGGCGGGTACGTATCTCTCGTGCATGGTGTGGTTCGGACTAGGCTTTAAGCGGCGCGCCGCTACGGCTCGCGCGGGAGTGGATCGAAAATCGTGCTGGCCCGGCGGAGGACAGGCTCGCTGCTGCCAGGCCTGCCCGGGGCTTCCGGATGTATTCCGGGCGCCCCGCAACGTGCCGGGCTGCCGGAAAAACATCTGCCGACCGGGAAAAACGTCGATTATACCGTCCGCGCCGGCCCGCACGGCCGGTGTCGCGGGCCGGCGCCCGCGTTCCCGCCGCGTTCCCGTATTCCGGCGACCGGCGCGAACGCGCGCCACCGCGCTCAGTGCCGCGCGGGCGC